>NZ_JAESLA010000067.1:0-36909 GCF_017892405.1 Staphylococcus sp. GDY8P85P
GTCCGATTTGACGAAGAGCCTTTTTTTATTGAAGCAGCTACAACAATTTGTATATTAATGAAAATCATTCTCAATTAATAACATTTACTTATAGTAGGTTGCTTATATGATAAGAATAACTTATATACACTGATTAAAAATGCGAAAGCTAAATCACGTGAAATATAAGTATATAGAGTTGTTTTGAAAATCATATAATTATACAATTTATTTAAAGGCATATAAATATGAATTTTTAATATTCAAGGGGGATATACAAATGACTTCAAACATTAAGCAACAAGCTAAAAAGACATTTGAAGCGAATGGCCAGTCATATACGTATTATGATTTAAAGAGTTTAGAAGACCAAGGCTTAACGAAAGTAAGTAAATTACCTTATTCAATTCGTGTTTTATTAGAATCTGTCTTAAGACAAGAAGATGAATTTGTCATTACAGATGAACATATTAAAGCTTTGGGTAACTTTGGTAAGGAAGGGAACGAAGGTGAAGTACCTTTTAAACCATCTCGTGTTATTTTACAAGACTTCACAGGTGTTCCTGCAGTAGTAGACTTGGCATCATTACGTAAAGCAATGAATGATGTTGGTGGGGATATTAATAAAATCAACCCAGAAGTACCAGTAGACTTAGTTATTGACCACTCTGTTCAAGTTGATAGCTATGCTAATCCAGATGCATTAGAAAGAAATATGAAATTAGAATTTGAACGTAACTATGAACGTTATCAATTTTTAAATTGGGCAACTAAAGCATTTGATAACTATAATGCTGTTCCCCCTGCTACAGGTATCGTTCACCAAGTAAACCTAGAATATCTTGCAAATGTGGTACACGTTCGTGACGTTGATGGAGAACAAACGGCATTTCCAGACACACTAGTAGGAACTGACTCTCATACAACGATGATTAATGGTATTGGTGTACTTGGTTGGGGTGTTGGTGGTATCGAAGCTGAAGCGGGGATGTTAGGCCAACCATCATACTTCCCAATTCCTGAAGTAATTGGTGTACGTTTAACTAATTCATTACCTCAAGGTTCAACAGCTACTGATTTAGCCTTACGTGTAACACAAGAACTACGTAAAAAAGGTGTAGTAGGCAAATTTGTTGAATTCTTTGGACCAGGTGTAACGGATCTACCTTTAGCAGACCGTGCAACAATTGCCAACATGGCGCCTGAATATGGTGCAACTTGTGGTTTCTTCCCGGTTGATGAAGAGTCACTTAAATATATGAGATTAACTGGACGTAAAGAAGAACATGTTGAATTAGTAAAAGCATACTTAGAGCAAAATAATATGTTCTTCACTGTAGATAAAGAGGATCCAGAATACACAGATGTTATCGATTTAGATTTATCAACTGTTGAAGCTTCATTATCAGGTCCAAAGCGTCCACAAGATTTAATTTTCTTAAGTGATATGAAGAAAGAATTTGAAAAATCTGTTACTGCACCAGCTGGTAACCAAGGACACGGATTAGATCAAAGCGAATTTGATAAAAAAGCAGATATTCAATTTGCAGATGGATCTACTGCAACAATGAAAACAGGTGATATAGCTATTGCAGCGATAACATCATGTACTAATACATCTAACCCATATGTTATGTTAGGTGCAGGATTAGTTGCTAAAAAAGCTGTTGAAAAAGGCCTTAAAGTACCTGAATTTGTTAAGACTTCATTAGCACCGGGTTCAAAAGTTGTAACTGGTTACTTACGTGACTCAGGTTTACAAGAATACCTTGATGATTTAGGTTTCAACTTAGTTGGTTACGGTTGTACAACATGTATCGGTAACTCTGGACCGTTATTACCAGAAATTGAAAAAGCAGTGGCTGAAGAAGATTTATTAGTAACATCAGTATTATCTGGTAACCGTAACTTTGAAGGTCGTATTCATCCATTAGTTAAAGCAAACTATCTAGCTTCTCCTCAATTAGTAGTAGCTTATGCATTAGCTGGTACAGTTGATATTGATTTACAAAATGAACCTATCGGTAAAGGTAAAGATGGTGAAGATGTATACTTAAATGATATTTGGCCTACTATTCAAGAAGTTGCGGATACTGTAGATAGTGTTGTAACACCTGAGCTATTCCTAGAAGAATATAAAAATGTATATAACAACAATGAAATGTGGAATGAAATCGATGTAACAGATGCTCCTTTATATGATTTCGATCCAAACTCAACATATATCCAAAATCCATCATTCTTCCAAGGTTTATCTAAAGAACCGGGTACAATTGAACCGCTTAAAGACTTAAGAGTGATGGGTAAATTTGGTGACTCAGTAACGACTGACCACATCTCTCCAGCAGGTGCTATCGGTAAAGATACACCAGCAGGTAAATATTTATTAGATCACGATGTACCTATTAGAAACTTTAACTCATACGGTTCTCGTCGTGGTAACCATGAAGTAATGGTAAGAGGTACATTTGCGAATATTCGTATTAAAAACCAATTAGCGCCAGGTACTGAAGGTGGATTCACAACATATTGGCCAACTGATGAAGTAATGCCAATTTATGATGCTGCTATGAAATATAAGGAAGACGGTACTGGTTTAGCTGTTTTAGCAGGAAATGATTACGGTATGGGTTCTTCTCGTGACTGGGCTGCAAAAGGTACAAACTTATTAGGCGTTAAAACAGTTATCGCTCAAAGTTATGAACGTATTCACCGTTCTAATTTAGTTATGATGGGCGTGTTACCATTACAATTTAAAGATGGTGATTCAGCTGATTCACTTGGTTTAGATGGTAGAGAAGCAATTTCAGTAGACATCGATGAAACTGTTCGTCCTCATGATATTGTTAAAGTTCACGCTAAAAAAGAAAATGGCGACGTTGTTGATTTTGAAGCAATCGTCCGTTTCGATTCTCTAGTTGAATTAGATTACTATCGTCATGGTGGTATTTTACAAATGGTTTTAAGAAACAAATTAGCACAATAAATTAATATGTGAAGCCATGCTGACTTTATGTTGGCATGGCTTTTTTATGTTAATATGAATTGTGAATGATATAGGAAAGAGGTACGAATGAATGATATACAGTATGACTGAAATTGAAGCTAGATATCAAGAAACAGATAAAATGGGTGTGATTTACCATGGGAATTACGCTACATGGTTTGAAGTTGCACGAACAGATTATATTCGTAAGCTGGGCTTTAGTTATGCAGACATGGAGAGAGAGGGTATCATTTCTCCGGTTGTAGACCTTCAAATTAAATATAAAAAATCAATTTTTTATCCTGAAAAAGTAACAATCAAAACATGGGTTGAACAATATTCAAGGCTTAAATCAGTTTATTGTTATGAAGTTTATAATGAAAATGGGGAACTTGCGACAACGGGATCTACACAATTAATATGTATGAAATCAAGTAATTTTCGTCCAATAAGGTTAGATCGCTATTTTCCAGAATGGCATAAAACATATAGTCACGTTGATAAATTGAATCAAGAAGAAAAAGATTTTGAAGTAACACAACCAAGCGATCTTGAAATTTAAATAAAATAAAAGAGCCTGGGACATAAATAATATGATGGTGCTATTTTGCAAATTCGCAGTAGCTGACTGAACTGAAAATGCGCTTAAATCAAGCTTTTTTCAGTTCTAGTCATCCTTGCGGGGGTGGGACGACGAATTTAAAAAGAATTCTGTCCCACTCCCTTTATGATTTAATTTACTTTAGAATAGGCAATTTCGTCGTCATGGTCTACTTTTTCAACGAGAACATCACTATCTTCGAAATACCATAAATCATCTTCTGAAACGACCAATACTAAGTCATTATAATTCTCTTCATAACCTATTTCTACATCTTGTCTAGGTTCAACGCGAAAGGCAGGACTGAAACCTTGTTTAAGTTGAAATTCACCACCATATCGTACGTAAAACTGTAAAACCTTGTCATTCTCAGGCAAATCTAATTCATCTTTAAACCATTCTACAGCTTGATCTGTTAGTTTAATTTTCATTACATAATCCTCCTACCTTATATATCTATTACTAAATTTTTATCTTTATTGGAACTCTAAGCATTATAACATAATACCTTTTTGAGATAATCTTTAATGATTTTATGAGCATAATAAAAAGGAGTAGGACAGAATGCTTTTAAATTCACTGTCCGACTCCCAGCTTGCTTAGTTTGGGCTCCGCCCGCAAAGATGACTAGTTTTATGAATAGCTTGGTTCAAGCGTCTTCTCAATACAGTCAGCTACTGTGATTTGCAAAGTAGCATTATTATATTATAGATTTCGGGATCGATATTTTCTGATTAATAATTACATCCATTTTATTTTAGGTTCTTCGCCTTTAAAGATTCTTACTATATTAGTACGGTGCCTTACGATTAAAATAATCGAAACAAGTAGGCTCATACCGAATAATATGTAATCTTGTATGATGAGTGAGCCAATTACACAACATATTGCAGCAATAATACTTGAGAGTGAAACATATTTAAATATATATAACACGCCAAAGAATATAATTGCTAATACGAGCAGTAAAATAGGGTTTACACCTAAGACAACACCTGCACTTGTAGCAACTGCTTTACCGCCTTTAAATTTAAGGTATATCGGATAAACGTGTCCTAGTATTGCGAATAAACCTACGATTAACCCATGTGTGAAGAACGTGCTAAGCGGTCCATCTGCATGCACTGGAAACCAAATGGGAAAGAAAACGGTTATAAACCCTTTAAATATATCTAAAAAGGTTACAACAAATCCTGCTGGTTTACCAAGAACTCGGAAGCTATTAGTTGCGCCAGTATTGCCACTTCCAAATTGTCTAATATCTTTTTTGAAAAAGAGCTTTCCTATAACATATCCATTAGGAATAGCACCGATGAGATAGCTTAATATGAGCATGACTACTATCATCATATAACTTTACACATCCTTTAATAACGTAGCTATATTTTACCATAATCTCATAGCTAGCAACGACCAATTTTGAAATTTTGTTTTTTTTACTAACTTAAAATAGATTAGTTTTTAACTCACACTTGCAATTTAGATCGATTTATATAAGAATAACTATTGTATAGTTTTTAAAACGAACGTACGTTTGTAGGAGGCGAACGCATTGGCAACAAAAAATTCAAATCATTATTCAGATGATTCTATTCAAGTATTAGAGGGATTGGAAGCTGTAAGAAAGCGTCCAGGTATGTATATAGGATCTACTGATAAACGAGGTCTACATCATTTAGTATATGAAGTTGTAGATAACTCCGTGGATGAAGTGTTAAACGGATATGGTAATGAAATAAATGTAACAATTAATCAGGATAATAGTATTTCTATTGAAGATAATGGTCGTGGCATGCCTTCAGGGATGCATGCATCAGGTAAACCTACTGTAGAAGTTATTTTTACCGTCTTACATGCCGGTGGTAAATTTGGTCAAGGTGGATATAAAACATCTGGTGGATTACATGGTGTTGGTGCTTCAGTCGTTAATGCATTGAGCGAATGGTTAGAAGTTGAAATACATAGAGATGGGAATATCTACAAGCAAAGTTTTAAAAATGGTGGGGTGCCTGCCTCTGGTTTAGTTAAATCAGGTAAAACGAAGAGAACAGGAACTAAAGTTACATTTAAACCAGATCCTGAAATATTTAAAGCAACAACTTCATTCAATTTTGAAACATTGAGTGAAAGATTACAAGAATCAGCCTTCCTATTAAAGAATCTTAAAATAACATTGAAAGATTTACGTAGTGGTAAAGAACGTGAAGATGTTTACCATTATGAAGAGGGGATTAAAGAATTTGTAAGTTACGTCAATGAAGGCAAAGAAGTTCTTCATGATGTAACAATGTTCACAGGTTCAGCTAATGGCATTGAAGTGGATGTTGCTTTCCAATATAACGATCAATACTCAGAGAGTATATTAAGTTTCGTTAATAACGTGCGTACAAAAGACGGAGGAACACATGAAGTAGGATTTAAAACTGCTATGACACGTGTCTTTAATGATTACGCTAGACGAATTAATGAATTAAAAGAAAAAGACAAAAATTTAGATGGTAATGATATACGCGAAGGTTTAACTGCGATTATATCAGTACGTATTCCAGAAGAGTTGCTACAGTTTGAAGGACAAACAAAGTCTAAATTAGGTACTTCAGAAGCGCGTAGTGCAGTTGATTCAGTAGTCTCTGATAAATTACCATTTTATTTAGAAGAAAAAGGACAACTTTCTAAATCACTTGTGAAAAAGGCAATTAAAGCACAACAAGCTAGAGAAGCAGCACGTAAGGCCCGTGAAGACGCACGTTCAGGTAAGAAGAATAAACGTAAAGATACGTTGCTCTCAGGAAAGTTAACACCTGCGCAAAGTAAGAATACTGAAAAAAATGAATTGTATTTAGTCGAAGGGGACTCTGCAGGTGGTTCAGCTAAGCTTGGTAGAGATAGAAAATTCCAAGCGATTTTACCTTTGCGAGGTAAAGTTATTAATACTGAAAAAGCAAGACTTGAGGATATATTTAAGAATGAAGAGATTAACACGATTATCCATACAATTGGCGCTGGAGTAGGAAATGACTTCAAAATTGAAGATAGCAATTACAATCGTATTATTATCATGACTGATGCTGATACAGATGGTGCACATATTCAAGTATTATTATTAACCTTCTTCTTCAAGTATATGAAACCACTAGTACAAGCTGGTAGAGTGTTTATTGCATTGCCTCCACTTTATAAACTTGAAAAAGGAAAAGCTAAATCTAAACAAGTTGAATATGCTTGGACAGACGATGAACTTGATAAACTTCAGAAAAAATTAGGAAAAGGATTTATGTTACAACGTTATAAAGGTCTTGGTGAAATGAACCCTGAACAGTTATGGGAAACGACAATGAATCCTGAAACTCGAACGCTTATTCGTGTTCAAATTGAAGATGAAATGCGCTCTTCTAAACGTGTTACAACATTGATGGGTGATAAAGTTGCACCACGTCGTGAATGGATTGAAAGTCACGTTGAATTTGGCATGCAAGAAGATCAAAGTATATTAGATAACACTGAAGTACAAGTAATTGAAACTGAAGAATATACTGAGGAGGAAACAAATTGAGTGAGATAATTCAAGATTTATCACTTGAAGATGTGATAGGCGATCGTTTTGGAAGATATAGTAAATATATTATTCAAGAACGTGCTTTACCGGATGTTCGTGATGGCTTAAAGCCAGTGCAACGAAGAATTCTTTTCGCAATGCATAGTAGTGGAAATACCTATGATAAGAATTTCCGTAAAAGTGCTAAGACAGTCGGTGATGTTATCGGTCAATACCATCCACATGGTGACTTATCAGTATATGATGCAATGGTCCGTTTAAGTCAAGATTGGAAATTGCGACATGTCTTAATTGAAATGCATGGTAATAACGGTAGTATTGATAATGATCCACCAGCAGCAATGCGTTATACCGAAGCAAAGTTAAGTCAATTATCTGAGGAACTTGTACGTGATATTAATAAAGAAACAGTAGCTTTTGTTCCTAACTATGACGATACAACACTTGAGCCAATGGTATTGCCGGCAAGATTCCCCAATTTACTAGTAAATGGTTCAACAGGTATTTCTTCTGGCTATGCGACCGATATTCCACCGCACAATTTAGCTGAGGTTATTCAAGCAACATTGAAATACATTGATAATCCTAATATTACTGTTAGTCAATTAATGAAATATATTAAAGGACCAGATTTTCCAACTGGTGGTATTATTCAAGGTATCGATGGTATTAAGAAAGCTTATGAAACCGGAAAAGGTAAAATTGTCGTACGTTCTAAAGTCGACGCAGAAACGCTTCGAAATGGTCGCCAACAACTTATCGTTACAGAGATTCCATACGAGGTGAATAAAAGTTCACTTGTAAAACGTATTGATGAATTAAGAGCCGATAAGAAAGTAGACGGTATTATTGAAGTACGAGATGAGACGGATCGTACTGGTTTAAGAATTGCTATTGAATTGAAAAAAGATGTAAATGCAGAGGCTATAAAGAACTATTTATTCAAAAATTCTGATTTACAAATTGCATATAACTTTAACATGGTTGCAATTAGTGACGGACGTCCTAAATTAATGGGTATTCGTCAAATTATAGATAGTTATTTAAATCATCAAATTGAAGTGGTAGCGAACCGTACTAAATATGATTTAGATCATGCTGAAAAACGCATGCATATTGTAGAAGGTTTAATGAAAGCATTATCAATTTTGGATGAAGTCATTGCTTTAATTCGTAACTCTAAGAATAAAAAAGATGCAAAAGACAATTTAGTATCTGAATTCGAATTTACAGAAGCGCAAGCAGAAGCTATCGTTATGTTGCAACTATACCGTTTAACGAATACGGATATCGTTGCATTAGAAAATGAGCATAATGAGTTAGCAAATATGATTAAAGAATATCGTCATATACTGGATAATCATGATGCGCTATTACAAGTAATTAAGAATGAATTGACTGACATTCGAAAACGATTTAAATCTGAACGTTTGTCATCAATTGAAGCGGAAATTGCAGAAATTAAAATTGATAAAGAAGTGATGGTGCCAAGTGAAGATGTTGTTTTAAGTATCACACGTCAGGGTTATATTAAACGCACATCTACACGTAGTTTTAATGCCAGTGGTGTTGCAGAAATTGGACTTAAAGATGGAGATAGTTTACTTAAATATCAAACAGTCAATACGCAAGATACGGTACTAGTATTTACAAATAAAGGCAGATATTTATTCATTCCAGTTCATAAACTCGCAGATATTCGATGGAAAGAACTTGGACAACACGTTTCTCAAATTGTCCCTCTAGACGATAATGAAACTGTGGTCGATGTGTACAATGAGCAAAACTTCAAAGATGATGCATTTTATGTATTAGCAACGCGAAATGGTATGATTAAGAAAAGTAACGTTAGTTTATTTAAGACAACGCGCTACAATAAACCGTTAGTTGCCATGAAAGTTAAAGCACAGGATGAATTAATTAGTGTAATGCGCCTAAATAAAAATCAATTGATTACTGTATTAACTCATAAAGGTATGTCATTAACGTATTCAACTGAAGAATTATCTGATACGGGATTGAGAGCAGCTGGTGTTAAATCTATTAATTTAAAAGATGAAGATGTTGTAGTTATGACAGATGCTGTAAATCAAGATAGTTCAATTATAATGGCTACTCAAAGAGGCGCTGTAAAACGTATCAGCTATAAAATTCTACAACAAGCTAAGCGAGCACAAAGAGGAATTACATTACTTAAAGAATTAAAGAAAAATCCACACCGTATTGTTGCTGGTCATGTTGTTAAAGATGAGCATATGTATACATTATATTCTGAAAGTCATACGGAAGAAGGACAAATAACTGATATTCATTTATCTGAACAATATACAAATGGTTCATTTATCGTTGATGTTAAGGAGTTTGGAGACGTTCTAGATATGACAATCGACTAATTGCTCAAAAAATTTTATTTTCAATTTAAAAAGAAAATGATAAAATTGAACTTGTTATTTTAACCAATTTTAATCTTTCAAGAGATTTATATTGATGTTGTATAACCTCAAACGTAATATACATTAGTATTATTTAATTGAGTTTATTCAATGCAGTATAAATCTCTTGTAATATATCTTAGGATATTAATCAATTATAGATGAGAGGGATTTAATGAGTGATTTTGATAATTTAATACCTGGGTGGTTTAAAACAATCGTTCAGGTAGGTAATGATTTAATTTGGTCGCAATATTTAATTGGATTACTATTAACTGTAGGCTTCTTCTTTACAATTAGTTCTAAATTTGTGCAATTACGTATGTTGCCAGAAATGTTTAGAGCTTTAGTAGAGAAACCTGAAACGTTGAATAGTGGTGAAAAAGGTATATCACCATTCCAAGCATTTGCAATCAGTGCTGGTTCTCGAGTAGGTACTGGTAATATTGCCGGCGTAGCTACGGCAATTGTGCTTGGTGGACCTGGTGCAGTATTTTGGATGTGGGTAATTGCTTTCATTGGAGCGGCAAGTGCGTTTATGGAAGCTACTTTAGCTCAAATTTATAAGGTTCACGATAAAGAAGGCGGATTCCGTGGGGGTCCAGCATACTACATAACTAAAGGTTTAAATCAAAAATGGTTAGGTATTTTATTCTCAATATTAATTACTGTAACATTTGCGTTTGTATTTAATACTGTTCAATCTAATACAATTGCAGAGTCATTAAATACTCAATACAACATAAGTCCAGTTATAACAGGTATTGTATTGGCAGTTATTACAGCAATCATCATCTTTGGCGGTGTGCGTAGTATTGCAACATTATCGTCATTAATTGTGCCTATTATGGCGATCATTTATATTGGAATGGTTTTAGTTATTTTATTATTAAATATTGACCAAATTGTTCCAATGATAGGTACGATCATTAAGAGTGCGTTTGGTTTCGAACAAGTTACCGGAGGCGCTGTTGGTGCGGCCATCCTTCAAGGTATTAAACGTGGTTTATTCTCTAACGAAGCTGGTATGGGTTCGGCACCTAATGCTGCTGCTACAGCGGCTGTACCACACCCAGTGAAACAAGGTTTAATTCAATCACTTGGTGTATTTTTCGATACTATGTTAGTTTGTACAGCTACAGCGATTATGATTTTATTATATTCAGGATTAAAATTTGGTGAAAGTGCGCCTCAAGGTGTTCAAGTTACTCAATCAGCATTAAATGAACATTTAGGTTCAGCTGGGGGTATCTTCTTAACAGTTGCGATTACATTATTCGCATTTTCTTCTGTAGTCGGTAACTATTACTACGGCCAATCAAATATTGAATTTTTATCTAAAAATAAAGCAATTATGTTTATTTTCAGATGTTTAGTTGTTTTATTAGTATTTGTTGGTTCAGTTGTGAAAACTGAAACTGTATGGAGTACTGCCGATTTATTTATGGGATTAATGGCGATTGTTAACTTGATTTCTATTATCGGTCTTTCAAATATAGCTATAGCTGTCATGAAAGATTATCAAAAACAACGTAAAGCTGGTATGAAACCTGTGTTCAAACCAGAGAATCTCGAAATCAACTTGTTTGGCATTGAAACTTGGGGTAGAGAAAATCAACTACCTAAAAAGTAATCGATTGAATAACTATTTAATATAATATTATTAACATACTCCTTTCAATGTATTGAATTTAGGTTTCATAACGTTGGAAGGAGTTTTTACATTAAGTTTGAAATCTTTTCATTTTTAATAAATCGTTTTATAATTCATATATTAAAAAGAAAGGTGATTATGATGAGTGAGTATACTATTTCTAAAGCTTTAAATAACAACGTCATCATATGCACTTATAATAATCAAGAGGTTATTCTCATTGGAAAAGGTATTGGCTTTAATAAAAAGGCGGGAATGACCTTAGATGAAAGTGCTTCAATAGAAAAAGTTTATAAGCTAGAACAAAAGCAACAGCAAGAATATTATAAATCTTTAGTTGAAATTGCAGATGAAGATGTTCTACAAGCGGTAATTGAAGCAGTCAATTTTATAACGAGTACAACGCATACTACTGACGATAAAAATCTTGTTGTTGCTTTGACTGATCACATTATATTTGCATACAAAAGATTAAAGCAAAATCAAATTATTAGTAATCCATTTGCTATTGAAACCAAACATTTATATAGTGGCGCCTATGCAATTGCAAGCCAAGTTATTGATAAACTGAATCAACGACTAGATGTTAATTTCCCACCTGATGAAATTGGATTTATCGCATTACATATCGCATCTAACACTGAGGATTTAACAATACATGAAATGTCTTTAATTAATAAGTTAATTAGTAAAAGCATACTGATTATTGAAAATGATTTGAACCATGAAATTGATAATCATACAGTTCAATATCAACGATTTATTAGGCATATCCAATTTTTAATTCGACGTCTTAATAAAAAAGAATATATTTACGCTCAAGATGTCTTTATTGATATGGTTAAAAACCATTATCCTAATGCATACAATACTGCTTTTAAAATCTCAAGAATGATACAAAAACATTTAAATATTCCTATTGATGATTCTGAAATTGTTTATCTTGCACTACATATTTATCATTTTGAAACACAAATAAGTTCATCTTAAAGCGAAACAACATTTAATTGTTTTTATGTTATGATGTTAGATAGCTTTAGTTCTATAAGTTAGTTAAGGTATGGTGAGGAACATGACAACTGAAAATAAACAAGTTGAAGATAACAGCGAAAAAAAATTCAGTTTTACAGAAACGCGTTTTATGAAGTTTTTAGGCGGTAAAGATTTATTATTTGCTTTACTTTCATTAGTGCTCATAGGCATTGTAATATTTATATTTGATAAAGTTTCATATGTTTTTGAACCATTTATCATTATATTTAATACAATTGTGGCACCAATTATTTTATCGCTCATTTTGTTTTATCTTATTAATCCAATTATCAATTTGATGGAAAGATATAATATCCCAAGATTGCTGGGCATTATTATTGTGTTTTTAGCAATTGTTGGTGGCGCAACATTAATTATTAATTTATTAATTCCATTAATCAGTGATCAAATCACACGCTTAGCGAATAATTTCCCTAAGTATGTAGATAAATTTAATAATGCAATAGATCAAGTTACGCATTTTTCTTTCTTATCTTCATTTTATACTCAAATACAAGATTGGTTAGACTCAGTCTCTAACAAGATTCCTTCGATGGTTTCGAGTTATTTTGATGGATTTGGAACTAAAATAAGAAGTTTTGCAGAAGCGATAGTAAATGTAGGTGTAGTGCTTGTCACAACACCATTTGTATTGTTCTTTATGTTAAAGGATGGTCATAAGTTTAAAGAGTATTCAACTAAGATTATGCCACCAAAATTTAGAAAAGATTACCATGATTTAATGGAGAAAATGAGTGTACAAGTGGGTTCTTATATTCAAGGCCAAATTATTGTTTCATTTTGTATCGGTATCTTACTCTTTATCGGTTATTCTATCATTGGGCTTGATTATGGATTGGTGCTTGCATGTATCGCAGCTGTTACAAGCGTTGTTCCTTATTTAGGTCCAACT
Organism: Staphylococcus sp. GDY8P85P; assembly: GCF_017892405.1. NCBI lineage: Bacteria > Bacillati > Bacillota > Bacilli > Caryophanales > Staphylococcaceae > Staphylococcus > Staphylococcus sp. GDY8P85P. Next base: position 13,154 of record NZ_JAESLA010000067.1, read on the forward strand.
ATTGCGATTTCACCAGCTATTATCATAGCCATTATTACATCTCCACTTATGTTATTGAAATTAATTGTAGTATGGACGCTTGTTCAATTTATCGAAGGACATTTTATTTCACCAAATGTCATGGGTAAAACATTGAAAATTCATCCTTTAACAATTATTTTCATTTTATTAAGTGCTGGTAATTTATTAGGAATCGTTGGTGTTATTTTAGGTATACCAGGATATGCGATACTTAAAGTATTAGTCTCTCACATGTTCTTATTATTTAAACGTCGTTATAATAAGTATTACGGTAATGATTCAGGAGAATATGAAATAAAAAAAGAAGAGACAAAAGAATATACTCGAGCCGATTAGTACGGCTTGTTGATGCAAAGTATAGTCGAGTAAAAGATAAATAATGCTAGAGTGTTACTTTGTAGTAGTTGACTAGGGCTGAGAAAGAGGAATATCCACTTTTTCTCAGCCCTATTTTTTTAATAAAATGTACATATCAAATTTTGGAATTTGAATGTATAATCTCACGTACATTACAATACTGTTAGCATGTGTAATATATATTCATATGTTCATTCAAATGAAGGTATGATATATTTTAAACTAATCGAAGTTGAAGGTAGAGGTATGATATGACTGAAGAACTAAAAAATAGATTATTATCTATACTTAAATTTGTTTTTGCTGCAGTGTTGTTTATAGCAGTTGTTGCCACGCTATATCATGAACTTGCTCATATTAATTTCAAGCAAACGCTTGAAGCTTTTAGCAAAATTAATCGTTGGTACCTTGTAGGCTTATTTATCTGTGGCGGTGCTGCAATGATTTTGCTGAGCTTATACGATCTTATATTGGTTAAGGGATTGAAACTTGATATCCCACTGATAAGAGTGTTTAAAGTGAGCTATATTATTAATGCACTCAATGCTATTGTTGGTTTTGGTGGGTTTATCGGTGCTGGATTTAGAGCATTTGTGTATAAAAATTATACAACGAATCGAAAAAAATTAGTGCATGCCATTTCAATTATACTTATATCAATGTTGACAGGTTTGAGTCTTCTATCAATTCTTGTCGTATTACATATCTTTGATGCTTCGCACATATTAAATAAAGTAAGCTGGGTAAGATGGATATTATATATTGTTGCATTATTCTTACCTTTATTTATTGCTTATACCATGATTAATCCTATTGATCGTTATAACAAATATTTAGGTGTTTATTGCACATTAGTATCTAGCGTTGAGTGGCTTGCTGCTGCATCAGTACTTTATTTATCGACAGTTATTGTTGATATCAATGTCGCATTTACGACTGTAATTGGAATTTTTATCATTGCTGCGCTTTCTGGATTAGTCAGTTTTATTCCCGGAGGTTTTGGTGCTTTCGATTTAGTTGTATTACTAGGATTAAAGTCGTTAGGCGTTCCTGAAGAAAAAGTTTTATTAGCGTTATTATTGTATCGTTTCGCTTATTACTTTGTACCAGTCATTATTGCACTTGTATTATCTACTTTTGAATTTGGTTCTTCTGCTAGAAAATACTTTGAAGAATCTAAATATTTTGTTCCTGCAAAAGATGTAACATCATTTTTATTTTCTTATCAAAAAGATATTATTGCTAAAATACCATCTTTTGCTTTAGCCACTTTAGTATTAATCACAAGTTTTGTATTCTTTATTAATAACATTACGATTGTTTATGATGGCTTATATGATGATCATCATTTTGCATATTATATTATGTCATCTATTCATACTAGTGCTTGTTTATTATTACTTCTTAATGTTAGAGGGGTATATAAGCAAAGTCGTCGTGCTATTTTATTTGTAATGATTTCGCTTATTTTAATTTTCGCCGCGACAATATACACTTATGCATCTTTAATTTTATTATCATGGATTATTCTAATATTTGTATTACTTGTTCTTGCATATCGCCGATCTAAAGTTGTGAAGCGACCATTTAGATTAAAGCGGTTCATTGTAGCCATTATTTTGAGCGTCTTTGTATTATACGTTAATCACATTATTATTTCCGAAACATTATATGCGCTGGACATTTATCATATTGAAATGGATACATCATTATTAAAATATTATTTCTGGTTAACAATTCTTGTCGTTGTAATGTTAGTGGGTATAGTTGCATGGCTCCTTGAGTCAAAATACAATAGACCACACCAATTTGAAGATTTGTCACAATGTAAAGCAATCATCGAAACATAGGGTGGTAATTATTTAAGTCATCTGATCTACAGTGGAGATAAAGATATCTTTATGCATGAAAATGAACAAGCATTTTTAATGTATCGTTATAAAGGTAATGCACTTGTTGTGTTAGGCGATCCAATTGGTGACCCAAATGCTTTCCAATCGTTACTGATTGATTTTTATAATTATGGTGAAAAGTTAGGTTATGACATCATTTTTTATCAAGTGTCAGATCGGTTTATGCCACTTTATCATAATTTTGGTAATCAATTCTTCAAATTGGGCGAAGAAGCCATCATAGATTTGACTCAATTTACCACATCAGGAAAGAAACGTCGTGGTTTTCGAGCGACACTTAATAAATTCGATGATTTAAATATTCAATTTGAAATTTTAGAACCACCTTTTTCAATGGATATTATTTCTGAATTGAAATATGTCAGTGATCAATGGTTAGATGGACGTAATGAAATGCATTTTTCAGTAGGACAATTTACTGAAGACTATTTACAACAAGCGCCTATTGGAATCATGAAGAATGAAGAGGGTAAAGTAATTGCGTTTTGTACTTTAATGCCTACTTATTATAATGAAGCTATTTCTGTTGATTTAATTCGTTGGTTACCTGACCTTGATTTACCTTTAATGGACGGTTTATATTTGCATATGCTACTTTGGGGTAAAGACAAAGGCTATAAAGCATTTAATATGGGTATGGCAACATTATCGAATGTAGGTCAATTAAATTATTCATATCCACGTGAACGTGTAGCTGGTCGTGTTTTTGAACATTTCAATGGACTTTATCGCTTTCAAGGATTACGTAAATATAAAGAAAAATATAGCCCTAATTGGGAACCAAGATTTTTAGTTTATAGAAAAGACAGTTCATTATGGTACAGTATGCTAAAAGTAATGAGAGTTATTCGTCATAAATAAATCATTATTTAAAAACAAGGCATCCTACAAGTGAAATGATAACAATCATTTATGAAGGATGCCTTTGATTATTTATGTGTTTAATTTGCGCTATAGTTAGCACGGTCTTGTTGTTCTTGAGCATAACGCTCAGGGTTCTTTTTATAAAAATCTTGATGATATTCTTCCGCTTTGTAAAATGTTGAAGCGGGTAAGATTTTAGTTGCTATTGCTTTTTCAGAATGAATGGTTTGCTCGAGTTGGTGGATGTATTGTTCAGCGAGTTTTTTTTGGTCCTCATTTGTGTAGAAGATTGCCGTTCTATATTGAGAACCTCTGTCTTGAAACTGGCCACCATCATCAATAGGATCAATTACCGAAAAGAATACTTCCAATAATTTATTATAAGAAAACAGTGCAACATCATATTCGATTTTTACAGTTTCATAATGTCCTGTGGTCCCACTTTTCACATCTTCATAAGTAGGGTTGTGAGTTGAACCACCCATGTAGCCAGATGTTACTGTTTCTATACCATCGAATTGATCGAAAGGTTTGGTCATACACCAGAAACACCCACCAGCAAAATATGCTGTATTAATATTCATTTATGCCATCCTTTCATTGGACCTTAGTACCATTTATTTAAAAATTACTTGATTTTTTAAAGTAACTTCTATAACTTAATTATATATAATTATAGTACATAGATATACAATTTTGAAGATTTTTACAAGACGTAAGGTAGGTAAATATGACAGAAGAGAAGGATAAGACAGTATACAGACGACAAGCAGAATCAGAGACACCTTCTAAACGACGAAATAAGAAAAAACTACGAAAATTACCTTTTATTATTTTGATTATAGTAATATTGCTTCTTGCAGCTATTATTTATATCGTCCATAGTTATCGTAGTGGTGTTAATTATGCTGAGAAACATGCCAAAGATATTAAAGTACATAAGTTTAACGGACCTGTTAAAAATGATGGTAAGATTTCTGTACTTGTATTAGGCGCTGACAAAGCAAATGGTGGTAAGTCAAGAACTGACTCCATCATGGTAGTTCAATATGATTTTATTCATAAAAAGATGAAAATGATGTCAGTAATGCGAGATATTTATGCAGAAATACCTGGATATCAAAATTACAAAATTAATGCAGCATATTCACTTGGTGGTCCAGAACTGCTAAGAAAAACATTAAATAAGAATTTAGGTATCAATCCGGAATATTATGCAGTCATTGATTTTACAGGCTTTGAAAAAATGATCGATGAATTAGAGCCAAATGGTGTTCCTATGGACGTAGAAAAAGATATGTCTGAAAACATTGGCGTATCTCTTAAAAAAGGTCATCATCGTTTGAATGGTAAAGAATTACTTGGATATGCAAGATTTAGACATGATGAGGAAGGAGACTTTGGGCGAGTTAGACGTCAACAACAAGTTATGCAAACGTTGAAAAAAGAGTTAGTTACGCCTAGATCTGTAGTTAAATTGCCTAAAGTAGCTGGTATTTTGAGAGGTTATATTAATACAAGTATGCCTAATTCAGCGATATTCCAAACAGGTATAAGTTTTGGTATTAGAGGAGATAAGAACGTAGAATCTCTTACAGTGCCGATTAATAATTCATACCAAAATATTAATACTAATAATGATGGCAGTGCATTAGACATTGATAAAGATAAAAACAAAAAGGCTATTCAAGAATTTTTAAATAATTAAATTACAGTAAAAAAGCACACTTAGCAAGTGTGCTTTTTTACTACGCAATTAAATACCATAATATTATTATGTAAACTTATCCACATTTTATTCAGCGTCTGATTTTCTAACGCCTGCAACGCCATAATGATTTTTTTGCATTTCTTCAATCACAACATGAATAGCTTCTCTATTAGCTCCAGTTGTTTTTTCAACTGCATTTGTTACTTCAGTAACTAAATTTTTTAATTGTTCATCAGAACGTCCTTCTAGTAATTTAACATTGATGATTGGCATTTTATTTCCTCCTTGAAATAGTAATTTCATCCATAGTATAGCATGTTTTAAGATACTACTCCAAAATAATTTTAAGAACACTCGTTCTTATTTTTATTGAAATAGAACAAGTGTTCGTATATAATAAGAATTGGATAAGGGAGGTATCTGGCATGTATGATTATAATTTGTTGGAGGATAGAGATATTCTGTGTATTGATCAAAAGAGTTTTTTTGCTAGTGTTTCATGCATCGACAAAGGGGTGGACCCACTAGAAACAAAATTGGCAGTAGTTGCAGACACTAAAAGACAAGGTTCAGTTGTTTTAGCAGCTACACCTAAACTAAAAGAAATTGGTATTAAAACAGGATCTAGGCTGTTTGAAATACCACATCGGAATGACATTTATATTATTAATCCTAGCATGAGAAAATATTTAGAAGTTTCAATTGAAATTTCTAAAATTGCACTTAAATATGTACCAGGAGAAGACTTGCATCAATATAGCATCGATGAATTTTTTTAGATGTAACTAATAGTTATCATCGATTTAACTCTACTGTTCAGTCATTTGCAGAGCGATTACAAAAAGAGATAGAAGATAAAACAGGGATATATTGCACAATAGGTATAGGCTCAAATATGTTATTAAGTAAGGTTGCAATGGATATCGAAGCGAAGCATACAGCCAATGGTATTACAGAATGGAGATATTATGATGTCCCCCAAAAGTTGTGGAAAATTTCGCCACTAAGGGAATTTTGGGGCATCAATAAAAAAACAGAAGCAAAACTTAACAAGAAAGGGATTGTAACGGTAGGCGATTTAGCACAGTATCCGTATAAATATCTCAAAAGAGATTTTGGTGTAATAGGGGTGGATATGCATTTACACGCAAACGGTATTGATCAAAGTAAATTGAGAGAGAAATATAATGTTACTAATCCTTCTATATGCAAAAGTCAAATTTTGATGAGAGATTACCGATTTGAAGAGTCGAAAGTAGTTATGCAAGAACTAATTGAAGATGTTGCTAGTAGAATAAGAGCACGTAAGCAATTGGCAAGAACCATTCACTTTTCATTTGGATATACGGAAGGCGGCGGCGTACATAAGCAATATACATTAACGGATGCGACAAACTTAGAGCGAGATATTTATAAGGTAGTAAATTATTATGCGAATCAATTATGTGATAAACACGCGCTGTATCGGACATTGAGTGTATCATTGACACAACTTATTAATGAAGAAGACCGTCAACTCAATTTGTTTATTGATGAATATGAAAGAAGACGAGATGAGAAATTAGCCAAAACTATTGATTATTTACAAAATAAATATGGAAAGGGCATTATATCTAAAGCGATATCTTATACTGATGCTGGAACAAAGCATGGACGATTAGGTTTAATGGCAGGGCATAAAATGTAAATAATGTCCTCCTAACAATGATGGTATCAAGATGAAAATTGGGCATGCCAATTTCAAACTTGCTTTGCTCGTGGTATATCTTTGTGAAGTTCTCTTTACTCAGGGCTCGATGCCTAATTGTGCAATGTTTGTATCATTTCTGCATTGGGATCCAACCATCGGTGTCTTGAGCTACTAATATTTTAGGAGCGTCATCAAGTTAGGAGAATATACTTATAAAATATATGTTTCAAAATCATGCAATGCCTGAATACCACGTTCGCGATCTTCAGGAGTTTTAAAGCTAATTTGCAAAGCACCTAAAATATCTTCACGAACTTCGAGGATTTTTAAGTTACTTATAGAAATATTATGTAAACTTAAGATAGAAGTAACTTTGCTAATCATACCCGATTTATCTGGAATATCTACATAAAGATCATACGCAATACTTAGTGCACCTTGTTGCTTAACTGGGAGCTGGTCTCTGAACTTTTTGGCACTTGAGAAGAAATCATGAATCTCATCAGTGTGATTTGAGCGAATATGCGTGGAAATTGAATTTATCTGTTGTTGTAACATATCCAATAGGTGAAGTATGTTCTCTTGATTACTAAATGTAATATCACGCCACATATCTGCATTGCTACTAGCAATACGTGTAACATCTCTAAAACCACCAGCAGCTAATTGAGTTATCAAAGCATGATGATTTGAGTTTGATTCGCTTAAATGAACTAAACTTGATGCAATAATATGAGGTATGTGACTGACGACACCAGTAACGTAATCATGTTCTTGAGCAGAGGTTGTTATAAATTTTGCAGATGTCGTTGATAATAATGATTGTAATTTTTGGGCTGTTTCAGCATTGCGTGCGTCGTTATAAACAAGGATGTAGTAAGCATTTTCAAATAAGTGTTTTTTAGCGTTAAGAACACCTGATTTATGACTTCCAGCCATTGGATGGCCACCAATAAGATGAATATCATTGCTTAACAGATATGCTTCGTAGCTTTGAATATTAGCTTTCGTACTGCCAGTATCAGTTACAATCAAATGAGGTTGTGTTTGATAATTAGGTAATTCTTTTAAATACACTTCAGTTTGTTGTACAGGCGTAGCATAAATGATAACGTCTGCTTTTTTAACACCTTCACTATAATCTTCAACTTTTTCGTCAATTATTCCAATCGACAAAGCTTTTTCTAGTTGATTTTTATCTGCATCAAAAGCAGATATTGTTAAGTTAGGCTGGTAATATTTTAAGTTGCTGGCTAAACTTCCACCAATCAAACCAAGACCTACAAATAAAATATGTTGCATATTGAATCACCTTATTTCGAAATTTTCAGAATATGTACATTGTAAGGTACAGACTATAGATAAACAATAGTAAAATAAATGAATTAATAGTGATAGTATTATAAATACGATAAAATGTTACCAATAAATAATTTAACTAGGGGGAGACAATGATGACTCAAAAGGTATTGAAAACAATAAAAGAACTCACAGAAATCAATAGTCCATCTGGTAATGCGACAGAAGCAATCAATTATGTTAAGAGTAGAGTTGAATTACTAGGTTATGATACTAAGATAACAAATAAAGGCGCTTTAATTATCGAAGTTCAAGGAGAAAACCAAGCGCAACAAAGATGTATAACTGCTCATGTAGATACATTGGGAGCAATGGTTAAAGACATTAAAGAGGATGGCCGATTGGCTATAAGCTTAATAGGTGGATTTACATACAATGCTATTGAGGGAGAATATTGTGAGATTCAAACTGAATCGGGACAAACATTTACTGGAACGATATGTATGCATGAAACAAGTGTGCACGTTTACAGAAATAACCATGAAATACCAAGAGATAGTGAACATATGGAAATCCGTATCGATGAAAAAACGACATCTGATCAAGAGACAAGAGATTTAGGAATTGAAGTGGGAGACTTTGTCAGTTTTGATTCTAGAACTGAGATTACCTCATCAGGATTTATCAAATCAAGACATTTAGATGATAAAGCGAGTGTGGCAATGATACTAGAATTGCTAGAGAAACTTAAGCAAGAAAAAACACAATTACCATATACAACTCAATTTTACATTTCCAATAACGAAGAAATTGGTTATGGTGCTAATGCTTCTATTTCGGATAAGATAGTAGAATTTATTGCACTTGATATGGGCGCATTAGGTGATGGCCAGTCATCAGATGAATACACCGTATCAATTTGTGCTAAAGATGGATCTGGTCCATATCATAAAGAATTAAAATCACATCTAATAAATTTATGTAAAATAAACAATATACCATATAAAGTGGATATTTATCCTTATTATAGTTCAGATGCGTCAGCAGCCTTAAAAGCTGGTGCTGATATTCGTCATGGTCTATTTGGTGCTGGTATCGAATCATCTCATGCACTAGAGAGAACGCATGTAGAATCTATTGAAGCAACGCAAAATCTTCTTTATGCATACTGTTTATCACCTATAAATTTATAATCGATTGTTGACAAACAAAATAGATTTTTGTATTATACTGAATTATAAGAAATATCACACAATTCTATGAATGAAGTAGATGATATGGTTTGTAGCAAATAGAAAGCCAATGGGTGATGCAAATTGGCACAACGTATTTATCGAATTGGGTCTGGAATTCTAAAGTTTAATAATTGATGAGTGAACAAATTATTGTTAATTAAGGTGGCACCACGGTAACGCGTCCTTATAAAGTAAGCGCGTATGCTGTGGTGTTTTTAATATTCAATTTAATAGCATAAATGAAGTAGTGGTAAGTATGGTAGTGACAGAAAGTTGATGGGTGATGTAAATCAACACCGCTTAATATGAAATTGGGTTTATGCTAGTAAAACAAATTAATATCAATGAGTGAATGTTCAATATTCCAAATAATCGGAATATTGCGTTAATTAAGGTGGTACCGCGCGTCAGCGTCCTTTAGATAAGGAGGCTGACTTTTTTAGTGAAAGGAATGAGAAAATGGATTTTTATTATGAAGTATTAAGAGCGCATATAACGCCCGAAGTTTTAGGGCAGTTAAACGAACGAAAAATTATACTAGAAAGTACGAGTCAACAACAAATGAAAGGTAGATACTCCATCGTAGCATTTGAGCCCTATGGCACTGTCAAATTAAATGATAATGCATTGATGATTGATACTTTAAAAGGAACTCAAACAATAACTTCCGAGCCATACAATTATTTGAAATCATTCATCAATCAGTTTGATTGTGACATTGATGATGAAATATTAAAGCAATTGCCATTTATTTCAGGTTTTATCGGAACGTGTAGTTTTGATTTAGTGCGACATGAATTTCCAATTTTACAACGCATCGCTATTGAAAGTAAGAAAACAACACACGACGCAACGCTCTATATGATAGAAGATGTGTTTGTATTTGATCATTATAAAGATGAGTTATACGTCATTGCGTCAAATCAATTTTCAAAAGTAAGTAAAACTGAATTAAAAACTAGGGTAGCTCGAAACGTTCAGTCATTATCACACATTCAAGTTTATCAAGAAGATATTAAAAAACGACCTAAGCGATCAAACATAAAAGCAAATATTTCTGACAAACAATTCATTCATATCATCCAAGAAATGAAACGACGGATTACTGAAGGAGATATGTTTCAAGTTGTACCTTCTAGAATATATAGTTATGAGCATCATTTCAAAGAAGATAAGAACCAATTAAGTTATCAGCTTTATCAAAACTTAAAACGGAAAAACCCTAGCCCATATATGTATTACATCAACATGGACCGAGAGATTATAGTTGGGAGTTCACCAGAAAGTTTTGTCGCAGTTCATAACGGTGAGGTGACAACGAATCCCATTGCTGGAACGATTCAACGTGGTACAACGCCAGAAAAGGATAAGCGTAATGCTAATCAATTAATCACAGATGAGAAAGAGCGAAGTGAACATAGTATGCTTGTAGATTTAGGTAGAAATGACATTCATAGAGTGAGTATCACCGGAACTTCTGAAATATCTAAACTTATGGTAATTGAAAAATATGAACATGTCATGCATATCGTCAGTGAAGTGAAAGGCAAAATTAAAAAGGAGTTATCTCCGATGACTATTATTGCAAGTCTTTTACCAACTGGAACCGTTTCTGGTGCGCCTAAACTAAGAGCGATTCAACGTATATATGAAGCATATCCATATAAGAGAGGCGTCTATAGTGGTGGCGTTGGTTATATCAACTGTAATCAAAATTTAGATTTTGCATTGGCAATACGGACCATGCTCATTGATGACAATACGGTTAATGTTGAGGCGGGCTGTGGGGTGGTATACGATTCTGTACCTGAAAAGGAGCTTGAAGAAACGCGACTTAAAGCCAAAAGTTTACTGGAGGTAACACCATGATACTAATTATAGATAATTATGATTCATTTACGTATAACTTAGTTGATATTGTTAGTCAAATTGATGATGTATGTATTAAATATCCAAATGATAAAGATGTATTGCATTATTTAGATCAAATTGATGGTGTGATTATTTCTCCAGGTCCTGGCCACCCATTAGATGGTGATGAATTGATGACAATTATTGATAACTATCATTCATTACCTATTCTAGGGGTATGTTTAGGCGCTCAAGCACTAACTTGCTATTACGGTGGCAAAGTTGTCCAAGGAGAAAAAGTGATGCACGGCAAAGTGGACACGCTTGAAATTCAAAATCAGTCGCCACTCTATTTGTCGATACCACATCAAATTAAAATTATGAGATATCACTCGCTTGTCAGTGACATAGCGTCTTTTCCAAAGAATTTAATCATTACTGGGCGGACGAAAGATGCAATACAATCCTTTGAAGATAAGGCGCATCTACATTTCGGAATTCAATATCATCCCGAATCATTCGCCACTGAGTTTGGCGCACAAATCATTAAGAATTTCATTCATATTGTAAAAGAAAGGGGGCATCTGAATGGCGCTAATAAAACATATAAATAAACATACTACTATAACCCAATCAGAGGCAACGCAATTGATAATGTATCTAACGGATCCGCAAGTTGATATTGAAGAAAAAGTCGATGTACTAACGCGTTTTACTAAAAAAGAAATTAAACAAGAAGAATTAACTTATATTGCCAATGGATTAATTCAAACTATGTATCCTAAACAACCCACATATGAAGGTAGTATTTGTGTGTGTGGAACAGGAGGGGATAAATCAAATAGTTTTAATATTTCAACGACGGTATCGTTTGTCGTCGCGAGCGCAGGTGTTCCGGTTATCAAACATGGAAATAGAAGCATCACATCGCATTCAGGAAGCACAGACTTATTAAAAGAATTAGACATAAGGACGACGAAAGTATTAGATGTACCATTACAAATTGAAAGGCAAGGATTGGCATTTATTAATGCGATGGAATCTTATCCCATTATGAAACATATTCAACCCGTTAGAAAAATGATTCCTATGCCGACTATTTTTAATATAATTGGGCCACTTATCAATCCATTTAAATTAACTTATCAAGTCATGGGCGTATACGACCAAAGTCGGTTGCACATGATAACGCAAACGCTTAGAGATTTAGGGCGTCGAAGAGCAATCGTAATACATGGAGCCAACGGTATGGATGAAGCTACATTATCTGGAGACAATGAAATTTATGAGCTAAATGAAAAAGGTAATATAACGCATTATTATATTAATGCTAAAGATTATGGATTAAAGGCTGCTGATAACACAGCATTACAAGGTGGTAGTCCAATTGAAAACAAACAAATTACGTTGGACATTTTAAGTGGTCGTGACACATCTTGTAGAAGAGATGTTGTTGTACTGAATGCAGCCCTTGCATTATATGTATCAGAAAAAGTAGCTACAATCGCTTCCGGAATAGATCTCGCACAACATTTAATTGATAGTGGTCGTGCGATGAAACAATTTTTACAAATTAGAGGTGATAGTTGTGACAATATTAAATGACATAGTGGCATATAAAAAGCGTTTATTAAACGATGGTTATTACCATCAGAAATTGCAAACATTAAAAGCGACAAAACATAGTCGTAAAGCACGTTTAACCGATGCATTAAGTAGAAACGAAAATTTAGTATTAATCGCCGAAATCAAATCGAAGAGTCCGTCCATTAAGGCATTTCAACAAAAAGATGTAGTTCAACAAATAAATGATTATGAAAGATGTGGCGCAGATGCCATTTCTATCCTTACTGATGAACAATATTTTGGTGGTAGTTTTGAAAGATTACAAGCTTTATCGGCAAAGACGCAATTGCCGGTGTTGTGCAAAGATTTTATCATTGATCCGCTTCAAATTGATGTTGCTAAACAAGCGGGTGCATCAATTATTTTACTCATTGTGAATATTCTTACTGATGAAAAGTTAAAACAACTTTATCATTATGCGACGTCTAAGGGATTAGAAGTGTTAGTTGAAGTACATGATGATAATGAGTTACAACGGGCATATGAGTTAGAACCGCAAATCATTGGTGTAAATAATCGAGATTTAAAATCCTTTAACACCGATGTTGAACATACGAATCATATACTTGAGTATAAAAAGGAAAACTATTTTTATATATCTGAAAGTGGTATTCATTCACAACAAGATGTCAAACAAATCATAAATAGTGGTATTGACGGCTTATTAGTGGGTGGTGCTTTAATGAATTGTAATCAGTTAGAACATTTTATACCATCACTTAAATTAAAAAAGGTGAAAGTATGATTTTAAAATTTTGTGGATTTAAAACAAAATCAGAAGTGTTAAAGTTGCCTACTCTGAATGTAAATATGGTGGGATTTGTACACTATCCTAAAAGCGAACGTCATTTAGAGATTGAACAAATTAATGCGTTAGCCCAGTTTGTCCCAGACGGTATAGATAAAGTGGTTGTAGTCGTTAATCCCACCTTTCAGCTTATAAAGCATATTTTAAAACAAACGCATATCAATGCGATTCAACTCCATGGGGAAGAAACGATAGCATTTATCAAGCGAATTAGGCTAAATTTTAAGAATATTAAGATAATTAAAGCATTACCAGCCAGCCAGAATATCATAGATGAAATTGAACGATATCGTCCTTATGTAGACTTATTTATTATAGATACGCCATCTAAGCATTATGGTGGGACTGGTCATTCATTTGATTGGACGATTTTAAAACGCGTTAAGCAATCCGTTCCATTTTTAATCGCTGGAGGTATTGATGCTAACAAAATAAAACAAATTGAGACATTAAATCTAAATCACGTAGGTTATGACATCTCAAGCGGAATCGAAACAAATGGCATGAAAGACAAAAATAAAATGTTAGCTGTAATACAGCAATTGAAGGGAGTACAAGAGAATGTTTAATATACAAACCGAAGCAGATGAACTAGGATTTTTCGGAGAATATGGTGGTCAATATGTTCCGGAAACACTAATGCCGGCAATTATTGAATTGAAACAAGCATATAAGAAAGCAAAGAATGATCGATCATTTCAAGACGAATTATCGTACTATTTAAAAGATTATGTAGGTAGAGAAACACCGTTAACGTATGCGAAATCTTACACCCAAGCACTGGGTGGCGCTCAAATATATTTAAAACGGGAAGATTTAAATCATACAGGTGCGCATAAAATAAATAATGCATTAGGTCAAGCATTATTGGCAAAGCGAATGGGCAAAAATAAATTGGTTGCCGAGACAGGAGCTGGTCAGCACGGAGTAGCAAGTGCCACAGTTGCTGCATTGTTTGATATGGAGTTAATCGTATTTATGGGTAGAGAAGATATTAAACGTCAACAGCTCAATGTATTTCGAATGGAATTATTAGGTGCCAAAGTTGAAGCCGTTGATGATGGTCAAGGAACACTCTCGGATGCGGTTAATAAGGCGTTACAATATTGGGTGAGTCATGTTGAGGATACACACTATTTACTCGGTTCAGCATTAGGACCTGATCCGTTTCCCACAATGGTTAGAGATTTTCAAAGTGTAATTGGCCATGAAATAAAAGACCAAATACTTCAAAAAACAGGACGATTACCTGATGCTGTGGTGGCTTGTATAGGTGGCGGTTCTAATGCTATAGGCACGTTTTATCCATTTATTCAAGATAACGTTAAGTTGTATGGTGTCGAAGCTGCTGGACAAGGAGTTGATACAGATAAACACGCGCTCGCAATTGGAAAAGGGCGACCAGGTGTACTTCATGGTTCAAAAATGTACTTAATTCAAGATGACCACGGACAAGTAGAATTAGCACACTCTATATCGGCTGGTTTAGATTATCCAGGTATTGGACCAGAACATTCATATTATCACGACATTGGACGTGTTAAATACGAACATGCTAGTGATACCGAAGCTATGGAGGCACTTATCCGCTTCAGTAAAATGGAAGGTATTATACCAGCCATTGAAAGTGCACATGCACTGAGTTATGTAGAAAAATTAGCACCAAAAATGAGTGAAGATGAGATTTTAGTAGTGACGATTTCAGGTCGCGGTGATAAAGACATGGAGACAATTCGACATTATATGAAGACAAGAGGTGACTCACATGACTAAGCTTTTTATTCCATACATTATGGGAAACAAATCATTTATTAAGAATGTGAAAATCTTAGATGAAAATGGTGCTGATATCGTTGAAATTGGTGTGCCGTTCTCAGATCCAGTTGCGGATGGCCCTATCATTATGGAAGCAGGTAACCAGGCGATCAAAGAAGGGGTAACAATAGATTATATTTTTAATGAACTATCTAATCATAAAGATGAAATCAATTGTAAATATGTACTAATGACGTATTACAACATTATTGTTTCTTATGGCGAAAAGGCTTTCTTTAAACAATGTGCAAATGTGGGTGTTTATGGTGTGATTATTCCTGATTTGCCATACGAATTAACTCAAAAATTGAAAGCTAAAATAGCTAAGGTGAATGTTAAGCTCATATCACTTGTAGCAATGACTGCAGATGATGAACGTATTAATAAAATTGTTAAACAGGCAGAAGGATTTATCTATACGGTAACAATGAATGCTACAACGGGTGAAAATGGAACATTTCATCCGCAATTAAAAGATAAATTAAAACTGCTTAAAGCACATACAGATATACCAGTTGTTGCAGGGTTTGGAATCAGAACAATAGAACATGTCAAAGATATTGCTGGTGTAGCAGACGGTGTAGTTATTGGTAGTGAAATCGTTAAACGTTTGAGTCATGATGATAATGTAGATACGATCCACTTTTTGAAACAAGTAAGAGAGACGCTAGATATGCTTTAGATAAAAAGCGTCCCTTGGTGGTGATAATACAAATTTCAATCATTATTGTACAATAGCTACACCTAATTATTGTGGCAAAACAAACTGGGAGCGGACGACGAATTTTAAAAGAATTCTGTTCCGCTTCCAGTTTTTATTTACTACTTTAATTAGATGACATCGTTTAGATAGGATCACAACATTTATTTTATAAAATATTTCAATCTCATAAATGGTTTGTATTTTAGTTTTGTTAATTTCTATTGTATACTTAATGAAACTGGATATATAAATTTTTGGTTGAAGATAAAGATATTATTCAAAATTATAATTTAAATTTTGAACTAAAAAAATAGATAAAGATTCTTTGAAGTAGGAGCAATAAATAATGAAGTTTACAAATTTAACAGCTGCAGAATTTGGCAATTATACGGATAAAATGCCATATAGTCATTTCACCCAAATGACTGAAAACTATGAGATGAAAGTTGCAAATAAAACAGAAACTCACTTAGTTGGTATCAAAAATAAAGATAATGAGGTCATTGCAGCTTGCATGTTAACAGCAGTACCAGTCATGAAATTTTTTAAGTACTTTTATAGTAACCGTGGACCAGTAATTGATTATGATAATAAAGAGCTTGTCCACTTTTTCTTTAATGAGTTAACAAAGTATTTAAAACAACATCATTGTCTCTTTGTTCGTGTTGATCCTTATTTACCATATCAATACTTAAATCATGACGGTGACATAACAGGTAATGCTGGCAATGATTGGTTCTTCGATAAGATGAAGCATCTAGGATTTGAACATGAAGGATTTACTAAAGGCTTTGACCCGATTAAACAAATTCGTTACCATTCTGTTCTAGATTTAAAAAACAAAACAGCTAAAGATGTATTAAACGGTATGGATAGTCTTCGTAAACGTAATACAAAAAAAGTTCAAAAAAATGGTGTGAAAGTTAAGTTCTTATCAGAAGAAGAACTTCCAATCTTCCGTTCATTTATGGAAGATACTACCGAAACAAAAGAGTTCCAAGATAGAGACGATAGTTTCTATTATAATCGATATAGACATTTTAAGGATCGCGTCCTCGTTCCATTAGCTTATATTAAATTTGATGAGTATTTAGAAGAACTTCAGAATGAACGTGAAACGTTAAATAAAGATGTAAATAAAGCGATTAAAGATATTGAAAAACGTCCAGATAATAAAAAGGCGCTAAATAAAAAGGAAAACCTCGAAAAACAACTTGATGCCAATCAACAAAAAATAGATGAGGCAAAAACATTACAAGCTGAACACGGTAATGAACTGCCAATATCTGCTGGTTTCTTCTTTATTAATCCATTTGAAGTTGTATATTATGCTGGAGGAACTTCTAATAAGTATAGACATTTTGCGGGAAGTTATGCTGTTCAATGGACAATGATTAATTATGCGATTGATCACGGCATTGATAGATACAATTTTTATGGCATCAGTGGTGACTTCAGTGAAGATGCTGAAGATGTTGGTGTTATTAAATTTAAAAAAGGCTTCAATGCAGATGTAATTGAGTATGTTGGGGACTTTATGAAACCGATTAACAAACCTATGTATTCAGTATATAAGACACTCAAAAAGATGAAAAATAGATTTAATTAAGAGGGGAATAGACGAATATGAAATTTACAGAGTTAACAGTTAAAGAATTCGAAAACTTTGTACAAAACCCATCATTAGAAAGCCATTACTTCCAAATGAAAGAAAATATTCAAACACGTGAAAATGATGGCTTTGAAGTAGTGTTACTTGGTGTTAAAGACGAAGGCAATAAAGTGCTTGCAGCTAGCCTTTTCTCAAAAATACCAACTATGGGAAGTTATGTATATTACTCAAATCGCGGTCCAGTTATGGATTACTCAGATCTAGGTTTAGTTGATTTCTATTTACGTGAATTAGAAAAATATTTACATCAACATCAATGCCTATACGTTAAAATTGATCCATATTGGATTTATCAAATTTATGATAAAGATATTAATCCACTTGAAGATAGAGAGAAAAATGATGCGGTAGTCAACTTATTTAAATCTCATGGTTATGAGCACCATGGATTTACTACTAAATATGACACATCGAGTCAAGCGCGTTGGATGGGAGTTAACTACCTAAAAGGAGAAACACCTGCATCATTGAGAAAGCAATTTGATAGCCAACGAAAAAGAAATATCAATAAAGCGATAAACTACGGGGTAAAAGTAAGATTTCTAAGTAGAGATGAATTTCATATATTCCTAGATTTATATCGTGAAACAGAAGCGCGAACAGGTTTCGTATCTAAGACGGATGAATACTTCTATAACTTCTTTGATACTTATGGAGATAAAGTGCTTGTTCCACTTGCATACATTGATTTAGATGAATACATAAAATCATTGCAAGACGCGTTAACTGACAAAGAGAGCCGTCGTGATCAAATGATGGCAAAAGAAAATAAAAATGATAAACAACTTAGAAAAATTGCTGAATTAGATAAGCAAATTGAACACGATAAAAAAGAACTCTTAAATGCAAGCGAATTACGTCAAACAGATGGCCAAATCTTGAATTTAGCATCAGGTATTTTCTTCGCAAATGCATATGAAGTGAATTACTTCTCTGGAGGCTCATCTGAAAAATATAATAATTATATGGGACCATATATGATGCATTGGCATATGATGAACTATTGTTTCGAACATGGTTATGATCGCTATAATTTCTACGGTTTATCAGGCGATTTCACAGAGAATAGTGAAGATTATGGTGTTTATCGCTTTAAACGAGGATTTAATGTATATATCGAAGAGTTAATTGGGGATTTCTATAAACCTATTAATAAGTTTAAATATTGGTTGTTTAACACACTTAATACAATTCGCAAGAAAATAAAAAAATAAATTAATGTTAATAAAGGCTGCGACATTCAACATGTCACAGCCTTTATTTATCGTAACGAGTGATAGAGACAAGTTACAATACAGTGTAGGTAAATTCTAAGTTGATTTTCATGTTGCCCCTACAATTTAATATTACCACAGGTTTGGTTTTTAGCAATAATATTACAAAATAAATTTATTTTAGTAAATTTAAAATGCGTGAAAAGTAATTCCTTATAGAAATTAATTTAGTTTATCTTTTATGGGTATGTTTATCATTTACGATTTAATGCGAAACAATTACGATTTAAAGCAAAATATTATAAATGAAGATATATGTATATCATTCTTGTAAGTGAGAAAGAAATATTTAGGCACCTTGGAAGCATTTTAAATAGATCTATGTAAATACAGTAATTTAAGAAAAACCTAAATTATGTCGGCGAGTCTCTATCATCGATTAAAACGATATACGTTCACATTTAGTTGAATGTATTTACTTAGTCATTGGTATAGTAAAAATTATTTACTTAATTATTTAACGTTTAGGTAGCTGCTAAATACTGCAAGTTCTTGATCAATGATACGTAGTGATAAAATAACATGTTCAGAAATCATCCTGACAGCGCACGAATAAGTGTTATAACTAAAGGTATATGTCGATGTCTGTATTTTAGTTTACATAATATATATTATAGGAAGTTATATGTGTTATCTTAGGGGACCTATTCTATTAATGATTTTGTGTAATTCAACATGACAATCTATGTACATTCATTTAGTATTATTCCTTATACTTTTCAAATAGCTTACTATATATTCAGTTATATATGCTAAACTCTAGATATATTACGATATATTAAGGGAGATTAATATGAATCTTGTATTTAGATATAGATGGAACGATTTGTTTTGATGGTCGCCAAATTGATAATGAAATTGTTGAACGCCTTCTTAGTTTACATAATATAGGATGTACCGTTATTTTTGCTTCGGCAAGACCGATACGTGATTTAATACCTGTTTTACCTAAGCAATTTCATTTATTTCCACTTATTGGCGGTAATGGTTCTATCGTTTCTATTAATGGTCATATACGACCATTGGCAACCATTCAGCCTAAATCTTTTAAGGTAATCAAAGATGTTATTAACCACTATGCTTTAGATTATATTGTAGATGATCAATGGGATTATGCTGCGCGTGTTGATGAGTCCCATACTATTTTTCGTCGTCTAAATATATTAATAAATTTACGGCTATTGAATCTATCCTTGGTAGTCAGCCAACCTATATTGCATTTGGTAATGATCACAATGATATTGAGATGCTACAACACGCTAAGATTGGCTATTTTGTGAATAATAATCAAATAGATGTTACTATTTTTAAAAACGAAAATAAAATTCAGTGTATTGATGCTAATACAGATGCCCTATGTCTTGTTTTAGATCAATTACTGGAAGATTTAGTTTAAAAATAAGTGAGTATATGCATTGAATTATATTGAAAATGATTATCAATTTCGATTATAATTGTTTCATAGGAGGCTTAATTATGAAAAATTCATTTAAATATATTGCTATACTCTTTTCAATCATCATATTACTTGCTGCGTGTGGCAAGGATTCGAATTCAAAAACATCCTCTTCCAAGGATACGATTACCGTTGACAATACATATGAATTCAAGGATAAAAATAATACCCATACTAAAGGTGAAATGAAAACCGAGAAAGTTAAGATTCCAGTAAATCCAGACCGAGTTGCTGTGTTGGATTATGGTGCGCTAGATATTATGAAACAGATGGGATTAGAAGACAAAATTGTAGCTATTGCAAAAGGTAAAGGTGCAGCATTCTTGCCTACTTCCCTTTCTGAATTTAAAAATGACAAATATACTAACTTAGGTAATCCTGGACAACCTAATTATGATAATTTGGCAAAGGCTAAACCCGAAGTCATTTTCGCTTCATTTAGACAAGCTCATACTAAAACTTTAGATGAAATGAAAAAAGCTGCACCTAACGCTAAAATATTATTTGTGAGTCCTGACAACGATCATTATATTGAATCAATTAAAGATAACACAACGTTGTTTGGTAAAATTTTCAAAAAACAAGATGTAGCTAAAGATTTAAATGAAAAGCTTAGTAAGAAAGTAGCTGAGACGAAAAAAGTGATCAATAACGATACGGTACTATTTCTAAACGTAGATGATAAAGGTGTTAAAGCATTTGGTCCTACAGGACGTTTCGGTGGATTCTTAAATAAAGATTTAGGTATAATGCATGCTGACAAGTCAATGAAAGCAAACTCAGCTGGTAATACAGTTACTTATGAGTATTTAAATAAAGTAAATCCAGATAAATTGTTTGTAATAGATCGTACACAAAAAGGTAACGACAAAACCTTACCTTCTGCTTTAAATAATGATGTCATTAAAAATATGAAGGCAATCAAGCATAACCAAGTTTACCAATTTGAATCTAATGCGTGGTATTTTTCAGAAGGTGGTATTCAAACAACGATTGAACAATTAGATAAAATTGAAAAGGCATTTAAAAAATAATAGAGCACACCCCCTAAATATAATAAAAAAACGTTTGAAANNTTTCAAACGTTTTTTTATTATCTATTGCGACGACGGAATGTTTCGTCATCATCTTCGTATTTACGTATTTCCTTTTCTAATTGTTTCTTTTTACGTTCACGACGCCAATTTCTAGTGAAATACCATAATAAAAAGCTAATAATTAAACTGATAATGGCTAAAAACGCAGCGTATCCAAGTAATGGTTGGAATGAAATGTCATAAAAATTAGGTATGAAAAATGCTAAAACAGCTAACGCGACAAATGTAATTACTGCGGATACAAACCATTTTTTTAGTACTAAAGCACTAAAGACAGTCAAAATAATCATTGCAACTATAGTAATCCATAAATAGTTTGGCATATCAAAAATAGTCATGTGTATCTCCTATCCTAAAAAAAGTTCTTTTAAATACTATACAATAATACGTAATTAAATCATACATCTTTGCTTACGAGTTTAACTCGGCCTTAAGGCTTAATAATGAGTTTGAAAATAATATTGTGTATAATAGTTGTGAAAAATAATTGAGGGAGTGAAATATATGACGTCAGGTTTACCATTTAGAAAAGATGTCTCAGAATCAGAAAAATGGAATTTAAATGATTTATTTGAAAGTGACGCACATTTTTATGAAACGTTAGATAATGTCCTTAACCAATCAAAATCATTTAACCAACAATACAAAGGTAAAATTACTGATGCTACAATGATTAGAAAAGTGTTGACTGAATTTGAAAATATCCTTATTCAGCTTGATCGTCTAGGCAATTATGCAGAATTACGACTAAGTGTCGATACAGCAAACACAGAAGCACAAACATTAAGTGCTAAATTATCAACAAATTATGGAAAAATTTCAAGTCAGTTATCCTTTGTAGAATCAGAAATAGTATTACTACCTGAGGATGTGATTAAACAAGCAATAGCTGAATCTGATGTGCCACACTACTTAGAAAAATTAATTGAAAGCAAACCATATCAATTATCTCCAGAAGTTGAGCAAGTATTGGCTAGCTTGTCACCTACTTTCCAAAGTGCCTATGAATTATATGGCACTACGAAAATGTTAGACATTGCCTTTGAATCATTTGAACATAATAATGTGACATACCCTATGGATTACGCTACATTTGAAAATGAATATGAAGATAATGCTGATCCTGAATTTAGACGTAAAAGTTTCAAAAGCTTTAGTAACACATTAAAGAAATATCAACATACAACTGCTGCGACATATAACCAACATGTGCAACAAGAAAAAATAGAAGCAGATTTAAGAGGTTATGATTCTGTCATTGACTACTTATTACATGATCAAGAAGTTACACGAGAAATGTATGACAGACAGATTGACGTAATTATGAGTGATTTAGCGCCAGTAATGCAGAAATACGCTAAACTATTACAACGTATTCATAAGCTAGACAAAATGCGCTTTGAAGATTTAAAAGTATCTGTTGATCCAAGTTATGAGCCTGAAATATCAATAGAAGATTCTAAACAATATATTCATGGTGCACTAAAGGTACTTGGTGATGACTATATTCAAATGGTGGAACATGCTTATAATCAACGCTGGATTGATTTTGCACAGAATAAAGGGAAAGATACAGGTGCTTATTGTGCTAGTCCATATGCTACACATTCATATGTATTTATTTCTTGGACAGGTAAAATGACTGAAACATTTGTCTTAGCACACGAATTAGGTCATGCAGGACATTTCACTTTAGCACAGCAACATCAACACTTGTTAGATTCTGAAGCATCAATGTATTTCGTTGAAGCACCATCTACTATGAATGAAATGTTAATGGCTAATTATTTATTCAGTAATAGTGAAGACCCTAAATTTAAACGTTGGGTCATTGGTTCAATATTATCACGTACGTATTATCATAATATGGTTACTCACTTATTAGAAGCTGCATATCAACGTGAAGTATACCGCAAAGTGGATAATGGTGAATCACTAACAGCGCCAGTACTCAACCATATCATGCAAGATGTTTATGAACAATTCTTTGGTGACGCTGTTGAGTTAACAGATGGTTCGGAATTAACTTGGATGCGCCAACCCCACTACTATATGGGATTGTACTCATACACATACTCTGCAGGGTTAACCATTGGTACAGTTGTTTCGCAAAAAATTAAGCAAGAAGGTCAACCGGCAGTAGATGCATGGTTAAAAACATTACAAGCAGGTGGAAGCCAATCACCTATTGCTTTAGCAAAAATTGCAGGTGTTGATATTACAACAGATGCCCCACTTAAAGCAACAATCAAATACATTTCTGACTTAGTAAACGAAGCGGAACAATTAACAGATGAAATTGAACAACAAGGTTAAGTCATTACGTTTGTTGATTAATTTAAAGGTTCTACGCAAACATCGGTT
>NZ_JAESLA010000068.1:0-1680 GCF_017892405.1 Staphylococcus sp. GDY8P85P
TTCTCGTGATAATAAACACACTTTACACCGTGAAACTAAATAATAGCTAACTAAAGCTTTATAAAAATAATTTAAAGCTACAATGCAAATTTGTTGGGTTCTAAGAGAAATGCGGTTGATGAAACAAATTGATTGTTTCATTAACCGCATTTTTTATACAAAAAGAGCGCAAATATCTCTATAATATTAAGTGACCAAACTAATAAAAGGAGAGATATCGCGCTTATGAGTAATTGTATCGCAGAAACACTAGAAATTAAAGATGAAAATATTATTTGGGAAAACCGTGTAGAACGTTTTTCCAATGGATATATAACAGCTAAATGTTATTTTGGCACATTAACTTATACGCCTAATCATTGTGAGAACTGCGGCTTCCCAAATGAAAACCATCGTATTGTTAAAAATGGTAAACGCCAAATATTAATTAAAGTACCTAAAGTTTCAGAAGTTCCTACGTATATTTCGCTCAAAAAACAACGTTTTTTATGTCGCCAATGCCATAGTACCTTTGTCGCTCAATCTGAAATAGTAGACAAACATTGTGTGATTTCAAATAATACAAAAAAAATAATCTTAAATAAAAGTGTTCAAGACCGTTCGGTCAAATCTATTAGTGAAAGTACCAATACCTCATTCCATACGGTTACGCGTATTATTAATGAAGCAGCTAAAGAGATAGCTCAGACACCATCTAAATCCTTACCAGAACACATTATGATTGATGAACTTAAAACAGTAAACGGTCAAATGAGTATGGTGTACTGTGATGGCTTAACACATCAATTTGGAGATATCATCGAAAGTCGTAAAAAACGATTTGTTCTTGACTACTTTTATCATTTTTCTTTAGAAGAACGTAAAAAAGTAAAAACTGTTTCCATTGATATGTTTGAAGCTTATATTTACATGATTCAGGAATTATTCCCTAATGCGCGCATCATTATTGATCGTTTTCACATTGTTCAATCTATCAATAGAGAAATTAACACTGCGCGTATCCGTTTGATGAATGAAGTTAGATACACAGATCACCGATTTTATAATAAATTAAAACGACATTGGAAGATATTTCTTACCGATACAGAAAATCTAGAAAGCTTTGTTTATGGCCCTGTTAAACTCTTCGACAAATGGATGACACCTCAAGGTGTCTTGGATTATATGCTAGAAGGAAATGACTTACTTAAATTTACGCATCAAGTAGGCCATCAGCTTAGACGGGCTTTAAAACTCAATCAATCGGAAAAGTTCTTTAGTTGTATTAAAGACGAAACATCTATTTCTAAAGGTTTAAATAGAGTATTAAATACATTCGATAAATTTTCACCACATATTATGAATACGTTCAATTTTCCACATTTATCAAATGGACCTATCGAAGGTTTTAATAATAAAATTAAAGTTCAAAAACGTATAGCTTACGGTTATCGTAACTTCGAGAATTTCAAATGTCGTATAATCGTCAAAGAACGACTATTTAAAAAAACAAAAAGGAAACCAAGACTAAAAAAGTCTGATTTCCACCTTGTCGCTTAATCTTATTTTAATTAAATAATTTTTTTATTTATCAACCGATGTTTGCGTAGAACCTATTTGGTTCTAAGAGAAATGCGGTTGATGAAACAAATTGATTGTTTCATTAACCGCATTTTTTATACAAAAAGAGCGCAAATATCT
>NZ_JAESLA010000069.1:0-7193 GCF_017892405.1 Staphylococcus sp. GDY8P85P
CTTAGATAGTATCTAACTGATACATTTATTACATCCTTGTTAAATTGTTTATATCTGATATAGTCAATACAGTAGACTCCTTTTTGTTTTAATTATACGATAATTTCAACTTTGCAACAGAACCTATAATAAAATCAGGATACTCTCTATAAAGATCATGAATGGTAATTTCGTTTGAATAAGACGCTGCTTTTTCTACCCAAACTTTATTGATTCGAGAATTTGGCATATCTGGGTGAGAAACGATCACCAATGTTTTCATTGTTTCATCCTTAACATACTCAACTTTCGCACCAATAAAACAGTGTACGAAAGTTGAGTTACTTAAAAGTATTCTATTCTAAGAAATTCAAATTTGCGTGATTCCTAAGCTATTTATTTACAGCTTAAACTATAGAAGATGAACTAAACAATAACTAATCTTTACATAACTAAGTTATTACCCACGCTTTTTTAAACCTAATCCAGCTATTAAGGCAATGAGTATTGCCCCTGTAGCTGCAAGGAACGCATCTGAGTAGGACATAGCGTCCAATATATATAATGGATTTATCGGCTCAGTAGCATCACGTCGAGCGGATAATAATGCTCCAATCATACCTGCTCCAGTTCCTGCTCCAAGGTACAAAGCACCTTGGAAAATCCCCATTCCGACACCAACCTTGTCTGCATCGAGTGCACTTACTGCGGCGTTATTTGCGGGAGAATTCGTGAATGCAAAAGCAATCCCTACTCCGAGGACCCCCACGGAAACTAACAGAGGTGAAGCACCAGATGCATAGGTGGACAAGAATAAGGTAGACAGCCCCATCAGAGTCATCCCAGTAATTATCAGACGTTTATCCCCAAATCGATCAGAAAGACGGCCAACGAAGGGAGATAAGATTGCAACAGCCACACTACCTGGCAACAATATCATTCCAGCCTGTCCAGAAGAGAGTCCATTCACCTCAACGACTAGTAATGGGACGAACACAAGAACAGCGAAATAAGCAAACATCGAAAAAAATGCAATTATGACCGTATTGACATAATCCTTGTTATTGAACAGGACAGGTGGTACAAATGGATTTTCTGCGGTAACAATTCTCCAAATAAATCCCACCAAAGCTACAACAGAACCAATTAGGCTAGTTAACGATGAGAACGAAGAAAAACCAGAAGTTTCTCCTTGAGTGATGCCAAAAAGGAGTAATCCTACTGTGAGGCCGAGGAATAAACCACCAATGAAATCAAAGTTCTTATTGCTTCCTACGGATTCTGCCGGTTTAATTGTCGGTAACGCGTAGTAGGCACCAATAACAATCATAATGGCTAACAAAAATGTGAACCAAAACAAGGCATTCCACCCTAAATATTGACCAACTACTCCACCAAATATTGGACCAGCAGCAGTTCCAACACCAATACTTCCTGCGATAATTCCCAAAGCTCCCCCACGTTTTCCTTGTGGGAAAACCTTCGAAATTGCAATGACTGATAGAACTGGAATTGCGGACATCCCAGCACCCTGAACCATTCTTCCCAAAACCAACAATGGGAGGTTCGGGGCAATTGCACATAAAAGACTACCACTTGCCAGAATCATAATGGCAAAGATATATAGCTTTCGTAACTCAAAAAAGTCTGAGATTCGACCATAAATCGGAACTCCAATCGCAAGAACAAGTGCCATACCACTAACTATCCAACTCACTTGAGATTTCGAAGCTTCTAAATCTTTGCTTATTAGTGGAAGTACGGGATTGACTAAATCAGACGTAATTGCACCTACAAGTACAGATAGGGAGAGTACCATCATTAAAAGCCTAGTAGAACCCCTTTTTTCAGATTGAATCATTTCTTTAGATTTACTATCCTTTTTCATTTTATTTCCTCCTAAAATATATTGTGATTTTAGGAGGCTAAATCCACTGCTTTCACCATAAACCTCACCTCATATCTATTTATATTGTAAAACCAAATCAACGAACTCACCATATTTCTACAGCATGATTAAAGATTCGGTTCTCCAAACTAACTGAACTGATCAAACAAAAAAAAGGCACCAGTTTAACAACCGGTGCCTAATCATTCGTATGCATTTTTACAAATGCAATAGATTCATAAATTTTTGCCCATTATATAAAAGGAGGCAAAAAGTTTTCCGGTAGTGTTTCCATTTTTTGTTTTTGTGAAAAAGGACATACTGATCCCGTTGTACCTAAATCCCCTGAAACTTTTACATGCTTTCTAAACTCGACATTAATGAAATCAATTCCCATTACTTTTTGCCTCCTTTCTCATATTGTGATAATAACACAATAATAATTGATGAAAAAGAAATAATCAACCCTACTTTTTTGAAAACCAATTTAAAGCTTTACTACTTTTACTTACATAATAAAGGCAGGTGCAGTATAAACTTTTTTAAATAGGTCTTCTTTAACGAGCAGGTAGCGTCAGTTAAAGTAGATAATTTAAGATCGAAATCATATTATAGATATTCCGAAATTGGGCGTGATTGTTGCAGGTCAAAAGCTTAATTCCTCGATAAAATAAAAAGGAATTAGTTTTTTTATTTGTGGTACATTCTTCTGACCGTAATCAATTGTCATCTAATAATTACATTGTATTTTTTCATTTGATTTAACACGTTAAATATATGTTCTTAAAGTAAAAACATTGATGTTAATGGATTTTTAGTAATTTACTCTTGATAAGATCCAAGTCCATCAAGAGAAGATATTGAAGTAACAAGAAATATTAAAAAGATAAGTAAAATGATTGGAATTGACCTTTTAGACCACATAATCATAGGGAATGGAGAGTTTAGAAGTTTAGAGGAACTAAATTTAATTTAAAAAAGCCTAACTATTTTAGTTAGGCTTTACCCACAATGTTTACCCCATTTAAACATTGTGGTGGTGAGTACTTTATCTGATTTTTATTATACCTATATATTATTGTGAATAAAAGTAAATTATGATTAAACTCATATTTTACTTTTATCTTTACTTATAAATATATGGAGGCACTCCTAACGGAGTGCTTTTATTATGCTCCTTCATCTGATATCAATGACTACAAAGCAGCATTGAATAAGATCAGATTCAGTCGAGTGAAACGCAAAGCGTTTCGTTTTCTCACACTCCATTTCGCTAAGTAGTTATTTGTTTTGATGCTGACACTAATCTATTTTGCGTTAGCAACGCAAGGGTAAACATGCAGTTGATCCTAACTCGTATACTCATAAGGATAACTAGCCCTTGCATCACACTTAAAATAGCTTAAATACGTGTCACAAAACAAAATATCTACTGCTTCATTACAGTGAGTGTAGTAGAAAAATTAGTTGCCCCAAACAACTATATAACTTATAAATTATAATGTATATGTTATAACATATACATATAAAGTATACATTATATGTTATACTTTAGGTGTCATATAGAAAGCGAGGTAAATTATGAAAAATGTGATTAGTATTAATAATTTTAAAGGAGGAGTGTCTAAAACATCTACTTTATGTGGTCTTGCATACATCTTAGCAGAAAAGAAAGGCTACAAAGTATTAGTTGTAGACTTCGATCCTCAAGCAGATACAACAGAATTACTCATCCGAACGTTTGATAAGACAAAGTTACCCAATGCGTTAAATGATGAACCACACCCAAATATTTTTGATGGCTTAAAAGATGGTAACGTAGAAGATACGATACTATCTCTTTCAGATAATATTGATATTATTCCGTCAGATTTTGATCTCATTGGTTTATCTGATTATTTAACAAATAAATATAGGTATAAAGATACTCATGACAAAGTGAAAGAGTTATCAGAATTTCTAAAACCAATTAAAGAAAATTATGATTTTATATTTATAGATACACCTCCAACAATTAGTGACTTTTCAAACAATGCAATTTATGCGTGTGATTATTCGTTAATCATCATGCAAACGCATAGAAGAAGTTACCGAGCTGTAGAAAAGTTCCTAGTTCATATGGTAGATTTCCAAGAAACATACCGAACTGATTTTGATGTATTAGGAATCATACCTGTAATGTTTAGTAAAAATACTAAAACAGATACAATAACGCTGCAAGATGCAGAAAGTAATTGGAAGGGGTATGTATTTAAAAATATTGTTAAAGCAATGGAACGTGTTAAATATTGGGATGAATTTGGAATTACAGATGAAGATCATTGGGATAGACAAGCACTAGACCAATATCAAAGCCTAGCAGAAGAATTTTTAGAAAAATATCAAGCAACAAAGGATGATGAATAATGAGTTTATTAGATAAAACTAAAAGTAAGTACAAAGACAGACAACATCAAAACCCACTAGCAAACGAGAATATTAAACTACAAAAATTACCTCCAGTTACTGTACGTTTGCAGGCTGAGCAACATTCGCAAATTCAAGCACTTCAAATTTTGTTTGCTGAAAATGAACTATCTATAAATGATGTAATTGCGATTGGTTTGGAGCAAATGATTAATGATTTAGATGAAAAGGACTTGAAAGATTTCAATAAATTATTCAATCAAAATGTAGATGACAAGATAGAAATTTTAAAGCGTAAGAAAAGGTATTAACCCTATATATTGTGTCAGAAGGATATATAAGATACCACATGTAGTGATTTGTGAGGTATAACATATAACATATACATTATAAGTTATAATGAGCCGATTTTAAATTTTACAAATAAAATCATATAGTATATGATTAAATCACATTAGGTAGTGACTAAGTCTTTAGTTACAGATTTCTATGGGATAGGGAAAGTGTGTAGGAACTCGTTCCCCTTCTCGTAGAAATTAAATATTAAAATAATAATAAAATTAAATAAAAAAGAGCCACAACCCATCGCTTTATTTTGCTTCTATCATAGGATTTGGGGTCCTAAGAAGTAAAATACTGGAAAGTGATTGGCGTTGTAGCTAGAAAACCCTTATACAAGGTCATTTAATTATATTATTTATGTGGATGAGATATCTGGAAAATATCTTCATCTGATACATAGATAATATCACATTAAATGTGTTGATACAACTTATGTATATTAAATTATGGGATTATTGTACCCTTTTTTAATCATATTCAAAATGAACATAGGTATAGTACCAATATTTCTAGCGTTAGGCTCTATATAGCTTAACGCTATTTTTATTGGAAAGGGATCGACATGAACTTATTTAATATATATAAAACAATATTAAAAGATGGAATTGCTGAATCACGTAGTGAGATCATTGAATTTAATAACTATGGAAAAATAGCTGCTGCAAACTCTAAAGAACAAATGATTTTTAATAAGGGTTACACAGTAGGCACAATCGAAACATTAATGGGTAATAGAGAAGTTACACATTTTACACCAAATATTTTCAAATTTCTTTCTCGTAAATCAGGGATAATACGTGGACATGAAGAACGTAATTTAAAGCAAATTAATACATTAGTGTTAGACATAGATCATTCAGAAGTTACTCCTCAAGACATCCTTATTGCAGGCTTAAATATTGGTATGATGCCAACTTTAATCCTAGATACAGATCATGGGTATCATGTGTATTTTGTGTTAGATGCCCCAGTATATGTATCTGCTAAGTCAGGATTTAAAAGCCTACAAGTCGCGAAGAAAATTTCACAAAACATACGCATTGCATACAGTAAAGAACTAGATGGAGTAGATCTTACATGCAATCATTTTGGTTATTTCCGTTGTCCAAATAAAAATAACGTAGTGTATTTCAACGAGGAAGAACAGCATAATTTTAAAACATTGATGAATTGGTCAATGAAAAAGAGTGATGATGAACATTCAGAACTTCGTTTAATCATTGATAACACGTTAAATACACGTAATAAGCAAATTGAAGAAGGTTGGTATAGAGCGTTAATCGTACAATCAAGTATCTATGCAGGACATGGATATGGTCGTAATAATACAGTATTCACGCTTTCTTTAGCGAACTATCAATCAGGAGTTACACAAGAACGCTGCTTAGAAAAAATGGATGAATTTAATACTAATTTAGAATATCCATTGAACAATAATGACATAGAACGCATTGTGAGTAGTGCATACAGTGGTAAATACAATGGAGCAAATAAAGCATACATTGATGCGTTAATGGAATCGTGGGCGACACAATCAGATAGAACAACAAAAGGATTTATTCGCTACTACAAACATAAAAAAGCAAGAAAGGATCGTAAATACAGCCATAAATCAGAAAGAGAAGCTGATATTTTAGAATTTATTAAAGAAAATGAACGTAATGGTGTTGTAAAAATGACAGTAACAGCACTTGCAGATCATTTTGAAGTAAGTAAAAGCACGATAACACGTGTAATTAAGCAATCGAAGATAATTCAAATGAAAAAGATTGGAGTAGGAAGATACGCAGAGACAATTTTCTATACAATTCAGTCTTTAGTTCAACATGTCCAAAAACACAAAAAAATACAAGGTATATTAAAAAACGACTTTACAGAATCGCTTGTAAAGAACGAAAAAAAAGTTTTAGGGGTATTAGAAGCATTTGAACGAATCGAGCGTGATGAGGCTTATATGAAACGAATACGAACTTATCGAGATCAACTAGAGTTTTTATTATGAAAATAAGCTTAAAACACAGTGATATCAACGCATTCAAGGTTTTTTATTTCAATGTTGCAAATTGCCTAACATATATCTTATATAGCTAGTGCATATTGATTAATTAGAATCTAAAGGGGGATTTATTATGCTAGAGTTTATTAAATATTTTGCATGGAATTGGTTACCAGTAATTATTATATTAGGGGTATTTGTAATATTTATTATGCCTTTATTAATTTCATTGTTTGTAAAACCATATATGTTTGTAAATGGAATATTAGGATTTTTACCAACTGTGATTAGGTTAGTACCTGTTGTGTTATTAGGATCAGCATTTTGGTATGGAATATATTGTTTAATTTTGACATATGGAATGTCAGTAATAAATGTTGTATTTACGGGTTTAGGGGTATTATTTCTAATCTTTATAGTTTTACCTTGTATATGGATATTAATGATGATTGCAGCAAGTGTTAAGTGATTTTTTGGACTCAAAAATCTATTTATTTATCGAAATAATGATATAAGAATTGATAAATAAATATTGTATAATTAAATTAAGATAGTAAAAAATGGATAAAGTCCGTATAATTG
>NZ_JAESLA010000007.1:0-39734 GCF_017892405.1 Staphylococcus sp. GDY8P85P
CCAATTTATTATAGAGCCTTTTAACTTCCATAATATTATTGTTATCTCATCATGTTTTTGCATACATATTTAATCTTTATCACAGAGCATGGGAGTACGCGAGTGTTAATGAATTACTTTTGATCGTTGAATCAGTAACATGTTCAATAATAGTAACTATATTAACAGTGCCAATATTCACAGGACACCCTCCTTTTATGAGATTATATCTTATTACTTGGATGATGCATCTTATTTTAATTGGTGGATTTAGAATATCTTTTAGAATAACTAAGAGATATATTAACGGGAAAGATTATAAGAAAAAACCAACCTTAATCGTAGGGGCAGGACAAGGTGGTTCTTTGCTGATTAGACAAATGTTAAGAAGCCCCGATATGGGACTTGAACCTGTACTTGCAGTTGATGATGATCCTCAAAAGCGAAAATTAACAATTGCTGGTGGAGTTAAAGTACAAGGTAATATTGAAGATATTCCATCTTTAGTTAACAGATATCGAATCAAAAGAATTATTATTGCAATTCCTACATTGAAGGCAGAGCGCTTAAAAGAAATAAACAATATTTGTAATAGTACGGGCATAGAGTTATTTAAAATGCCTAGTATTGAACATGTTTTGTCAGGTGAATTGGAAGTAAATCAACTGAAAAAAGTAGAAGTTGAAGATTTATTGGGGAGAGAACCTGTTGAACTTGATATGGCTATGATTTCAAAAGAACTTACTCATAAGACAATAATGGTAACTGGTGCTGGAGGTTCAATAGGATCTGAAATTTGTAGACAAGTATCTAAATTTGAACCAGAAAGACTTTTATTAGTTGGTCACGGAGAAAATAGCATTTATTTAATACATCAAGAATTATTAAGTCTTTATAGAGGTAGGATTGAAATAATCCCAATTATAGCTGACATACAAAATGGCGAACGAATTCAAAAAATTATGGATGAATTTAAACCTTATGCTGTTTATCATGCAGCAGCGCATAAACACGTGCCATTAATGGAATATAATCCGGAGGAAGCTTTCAAAAATAATGTTTTGGGAACTAAAAATGTAGCTACTGCAGCGAAAATTGCAAATGCTAGAAAGTTTGTAATGGTATCTACTGATAAAGCAGTTAACCCTCCTAACGTAATGGGAGCTTCTAAACGAATGGCAGAAATGGTAGTTCAAGGATTAAATGATGAGCATGGGAATACTGATTTCGTAGCAGTTCGGTTTGGGAATGTTTTAGGGTCTCGTGGATCTGTTATCCCACTATTTAAAAAACAAATTGAAGCTGGTGGCCCAGTAACAGTAACTCATCCTGATATGACAAGATACTTCATGACTATTCCTGAAGCCTCTCGTCTTGTATTACAAGCAGGAGCATTGGCAAAGGGTGGAGAAGTATTTGTTTTAGATATGGGAGAACCAGTTAAGATAATTGATTTAGCTAGAAATTTAATTCGTTTAAGTGGAAAATCCGAGGAAGAAATTGGAATTAAATTTTCCGGTATAAGACCAGGTGAAAAATTATATGAAGAATTATTGAATGAAGATGAAATTCACCCTGAACAGGTTTATGAAAAAATTTATAGAGGCAAAGTTACTACATATAATCAGAATGAATTAAATGATATTATATGTAAACTACAAGAAAACTTTGATAAACAGTTTTTAATCGATTTTGCTAATAATAAAAAGGATGGTAAAAATAATGAATAATAATACTAAGATTGGTGTAATTGGATTAGGTTATGTTGGTATGCCTTTAGCAGTAGCATTTGCTGAAAAATTTGAAGTTGTTGGCTTTGATATAGATGCTAAAAAAATTGAGAATTATAATAATAATATAGATCCAACTGATGAAGTTGGATCAGAAAAGCTTAAAAGTACAACTATGAAATTCACATCAGATGAAAATGATTTAAAAGATGTGGATTTTTACATAGTTACAGTGCCAACACCAATTAAGCAAGATAATACACCTAACCTTGCACCTGTTGAAGGAGCGACTAAAACAGTTGGTAAGTATTTATCTAAAGGAAATATTGTGGTTTACGAATCTACTGTTTATCCAGGTGTTACTGAAGATATTTGTTTACCATTATTAGAAAAAGTATCTGGTTTAAAGGGCATTGAAGAGTTTAAAGTTGGATATTCTCCTGAAAGAATTAATCCAGGTGATAAGAAAAACACAGTAAAAAATATAGTGAAAATTGTTTCAGGTATAGATGAAGAAGCACTTGAAACTATTTCTACTATTTATGGAGCTGTTATAGAAGCTGGTATCCATAAAGCGCCAAGTATTAAAGTAGCGGAGAGTGCTAAAGTAGTTGAAAATAGTCAAAGAGACATCAATATTGCTTTTATGAATGAATTATCTCAAGTATTTAATCGCATGAATATTAATACTTTTGATGTTATAGAAGCTATGAATACAAAATGGAATGCATTAGGATTTACTCCGGGGCTAGTAGGAGGACACTGTATAGGTGTAGATCCATATTACTTCATTTATCAAGCTGAAAATGTGGGATTCCATTCACAAATTATTGCAGCTGGTAGAAAAATAAATAATTTTATGTCTACTTTTGTAGGTGAAAACTTAATTAAACAATTAGTTAAAAATAAAATGGCAAACGACCCTAAAGTTGTTGTATTTGGCCTTACATTTAAAGAAAATACTCCAGATTTTAGAAACTCAAAAATAATAAATATGATTGAAGAATTAAATGAATATGGCATAGAACCTTTAGTAGTTGATCCTTATATGGATGCATTCAAACCAGAAATGGAAAATATTAAAGCTAGTTACACTTCTTCTATCGACAGTATTGATTTCAAAATTGATGTGATGGTTTACTCAGTAGATCATAAACAATTTAAAGAGTTAGAGGATCAAAAATTCTTAGAATTATTAAATGATAAACATTCAATTATTGTAGATTTGAAAAATAGATTCAAAACTTATGAAAGTAATCAAATTTCTTATTGGTCACTATAATTAAATGAATGGAGTGAAATTATGACTAAAAAAATATTCCTTTTTCACCTCCCTCTATCAACCAAACAGACATAGATAGTGTAGTTGAAGTACTTAAATCTGGTTGGATTACTACTGGGCCTAAAACAAAACAATTCGAAAAGGAAATCACTAAATTTGTAGGAAGTTCAAGAACAGTTGCCTTAAATTCTTGTACGGCAGCCCTAGAAATGACACTTAGAGTTCTAGGTATCGGTAAAGGTGATGAAGTTATCGTTCCTGCATATACTTACACTGCAACTGCTTCTTCAGTAGCTCATACAGGTGCTACTATCAAAATGGTTGATACATCTAAAGATTCATATGAGATGGATTATGAATCTTTAGGAAATTATATTACTGAAAAGACAAAAGCCATAATACCTGTTGATATTGCAGGAAAGCCGGTAAATTATGATGCTATTTTTGATGTGGTCGAGCGTAAGAAAGATTTGTTTAATCCTGAAAATGAAATTCAAAAAGGATTTAACAGAGTAATAGTTATAGCTGATGGTGCACATTCATTTGGTGCAAAAGTCCAAAATGTTTCAATCGGTAATATTGCAGATTTTACATGTTTTTCATTCCATGCGGTTAAAAACTTAACCACGGGTGAAGGTGGTGCAGTTACATGGAAAGAAAATGAAACTTTAAATGATGACGAAATTTATAAAAAATATATGCTTTTAAGTCTACATGGTCAGTCCAAAGACGCATTAGCTAAGAACAAAGCAGGTAATTGGGAATATGATATTGTAGCACCATTATATAAATGTAATATGACAGATATTCAGGCTGCAGTTGGAATTACTCAATTGGATAGATATGAGCAAATTTTAAAAAGAAGACAAGAAATTATAACTATTTATGATGAAATTTTAGATTCAAGTAAAATTGATATACTAAATCATTATGAATCTGACAGATATTCATCTGGGCATTTGTATTTAACTAGAGTAAAAAATATGACTGCGGAACAACGTAATAAGGTAATTGAAAAAATGGCTGAAAAAGGAATAGCCACGAATGTTCATTACAAACCGTTACCTTTGCTAACAGCGTATAAAGATTTAGGATTTGATATTAAAAATTATCCAAACGCTTACAATCAATTTGTGAATGAAATAACTTTACCATTGCATTTGCAAATAACTGATGAAGACGCTAAATATGTAGCAACTGCATTCGCAGATATAATAGATGAGGTGGTCTACTAATGAATTATAAACATCATTATAAACGTATTTTTGATTTAGCATTATCGTTGTCTGCAATGCCTGTTGTTGGTGCGGTTATAGTTGGTACATCAGTTTTAATTAAGTTAGATGATAAAGGTTCTGTGTTTTATAAAAGTTATCGGTTAGGGAAAGATAAATCTAAATTTTTAATGTATAAATTCAGATCAATGAAAATGAATGCACCTGATATAAGAAATACTGACGGATCTACTTACAATTCAGAAAATGACAGTCGAATTACCAAAGTTGGTAATATTCTTAGAAAAACAAGTATTGATGAAATTCCACAATTACTAAATGTCATAAAAGGAGATATGAGCATAGTTGGGCCACGCCCGGATACTCCAGAAGCACTCAATATTTATAAGGATGACGAATCTAGAAAACTTGAAGTGAAGCCTGGTATAACAGGATATAATCAAGCATTTTTTAGAAATTCAATACCGCAAGAATATAAGTTTAAAAATGATGTTTATTATGTGGATCATGTATCATTCAAGTTCGACTTCATAATTATATGGAAAACAATTTTAAGTGTTTTAAAAAGAAGTAATATAAATAATAAGGAGAGATAACAAGTGTCTCAAATTAATTTAAGAGCTTTAAAGAAGAGTGACAGTAACCTAATTTTAAATTGGATGAAAAATGAAAAATTAAGGTATCTAATAGGTACAGTTTATCCTATTACCGAATTAGAACATGAAAATTGGTTTCAAAATAGAATGTTAGAAAAAGACAATAGAATGTTTGTAATTGATTTAGATAATGAAAAATCGATCGGTATTGTGGGCTTTAAAAATTTAGATTGGGTAAACCGAAATTCAGAGTTGTTTATTTATATTGGCGATGAAGAATATTGGGGAAAAGGTTATGGCACTCAAGCTCTTGAATTAATTATAAAATTTGCTTTTAATAATTTGAACTTGCACATGTTATATTTAGAGGTCTTTGCTTACAATAAGAACGCAACAAAAACTTATGAGCGTTTAGGATTTAAGCAAGATGGAATTTTAAGACAGAGTAAATTTCAAGATGGAAAATATTATGACAAGATAATTATGTCGAAAATAAATGAATGATGAGGTTTTATCTATGAAAAAAGTAATCATTCTTGGAGCCAGTTTCTTACAAATACCAATAATTAAAACTGCTAAAAATTTAGGCTATTACACTGTAGTAGCGGATATGAATCCAGAAGCAGAAGGGTTTAAATATGCTGATAAAAAATATGTTGTTAGTACAATTGACACAGAAGCATTAATCGAAGTTGTTGAAAAGGAAAAACCAGATGGTATTGTAACTGCCGCCACAGATATGCCAATGAGATCAATTGGCTATATAGGTGAAAAATTTAATTTCAATACAGTAAGTTATGAAACAGCTCTAAAAGCAACTGATAAGTATAAAATGCGAGAAGCTTTATTTAATTTTGGCGTTCCTGTACCAAAATATTTTTTAGTTGATAGTGAAAATGAATATTTTAAAGCTATCTCTAAAATAAAAGGGAAAAAAATCGTAAAACCTATAGATTCTTCTGGTAGTAGAGGGATTTTTTTATTAGAAGATGATAATAAAGCTAAAATTGCTTATCAACATGCATTGAAGAATTCTAAGTCAAAAACAATTTTAGTTGAAGAATATATGCAAGGTGAAGAGGTCTCAGTGGAAACTTTAACAGTAAATGGTGAAACTCACGTAATAGCTATTACTGATAAAATTACAACAGGAGCACCTCATTTTATTGAGCATGCTCACAAAATTCAGAGTAACAAAAGCGAAATAATCAAATCTGACATAGAGAAAGTAGCCATTGCAGCGAACAAAGCTTTATCAATTGAAAGCGGCCCTTCTCATACTGAAATCATGGTTACTTCTGAAGGACCTAAAATTGTAGAAATTGGAGCACGCTTAGGTGGAGACTTCATAACGAGTCATTTAGTAAAATACGCAACAGGTATTGATATTATAGAAGCATACTTAAAGCAAAGTGTTGGTGAACCTCTAGCTAATTTAAAAGACCATTTGAATAAAGGGTGTGCAGTTCATTTTATTCAAAGTAAACCCGGTGTATTAAAAACAGCAAACATTCCTGAACATATATTAAATCATCCACAAGTTATTGAAGTTGGCTTAACAGCCAAAGTGGGGGATGTTTTAGGAGAAGCAAACAGTAGTACGAGTCGAATCGGTCATATTATATGCCAAGCTGACGATTCTGATAAGGCTTTAGAATTATGTGAGGAGTTAATAAAAGAAATTGAGATTGTTATTGTATAACTTGAAGGTGGTTATAAAATGAAAATATGGATAGTATCTGATGGTGAACCATTACCAACTGATAGTGATAATGTTAGATTAAGACGTATGGGTAATTTAACACGTATCTTAGATCAACAAGGTCATAAAGTGGTCTGGTTTTCTTCAAACTTCGATCATTATAATAAAAAATTTCGCTCAGAAGAAGATAAAGTACAGAATTTATATAACAGATCAAAATTATTGTTACTTTCTACAAAAGGCTATAAAAAGAATGTTTCTTTAAAAAGATTTTTGCATTTCAAAGCGTTTGGACAAAAATTTAAACACTATGCAGAAAATCTCGAAAGACCTGACTTAATTTTATGCACTATGTCACCAATTGAAGTTGCGTTAAAAGTTAAAGAATATTCGAAGAAAAATAGCGTTCCGTTTATAATCGACATTAGAGACTTATGGCCAGAAATTTATTATGAAGTAACACCTAGGATTTCACATCCAATTATAAAATTATTGGTTGATAAATCTAAACAAAGTCTAAGTGATGTACTAAAAAATAGTACTGCAGTGACAGGAGTTACAAATGGGTTTATAAACTATGGTTTAAAAATAAGCAGGTTAAAGCCAAGAAAATACGATAAGCATTTCCACACAGCTTACCCTAAGTTTGATTTAAGTTACTACAATAGGAGATTTGATGAATACTGGGGAGAATATAATCTTTATTCAGACGATTTTATTGTCACGTTTGTGGGTAATTTTGGGAAACAATTCGATTTAGAAACTTTAGAAGCGGCTATTGATCAAATTAATAACGCAAACATTAAATTTGTATTATGTGGTACTGGTGAAAAATATGATTACTTTATAGATAAATATAAAGATAATAGGAATGTCGTTTTACCTGGATGGGTAGGGAAAGATGAAATCGCTTCACTAATTGCAACATCAAATATAGGTGTAGCACCATATAAGGATAGTATGAATTTCAGATTAAATGCACCTAATAAATTTGGAGAATATTTATCAGCGTCACTACCAATTTTAGTTTCAGTTTCAGGTATAATGTCAGAATTGCTGTT
Source organism: Staphylococcus sp. GDY8P85P (assembly GCF_017892405.1). Taxonomy (NCBI): domain Bacteria; kingdom Bacillati; phylum Bacillota; class Bacilli; order Caryophanales; family Staphylococcaceae; genus Staphylococcus; species Staphylococcus sp. GDY8P85P. The sequence goes on from NZ_JAESLA010000007.1 coordinate 7,586, forward strand.
AGAAAACGATTGTGGTTATGAATACAAATCTTCTGAGGAATTGGTACATTTGATTAATAAATATTATGAATCAAGTGAATTACAAAAAAAACATGCTCAAAATGCTAGAGAATTATTTGAACAATCCTTTAATGCAGAAAAAGTATACAAAGATTTTAGTGAATATCTAGAAACAGTGGCTTTGGATTTTAAATCTGAATAGAAGGTGCTATCAAATTGATAAAAAAGATTGTAAAACGACTGATTAGAATTTTTTCTTTTAAAAAAGGCATATACGGAAAAATTGGTAAAGGAAATAAATTTTCATGGAGTGTCTTTGTTAGCGAGGGTGCGCAATTAGGTTGTTATAATTACGTAGGACCTTATACAATGATTAATAATGCTAACATTGGAAACTACTGTTCAATAGCGCCAGGTGTCAAATTAGGACAAGCAGAACACAGTAAAGAATTTTTTACGACATCACAATTGCTAAGCAGTGAATTAATTAACTACTCTCTTAATAAAGAGAAGACAATAATTGGAAATGATGTTTGGTTAGGGGCTAATGTAGTTGTACTACAGGGTGTTAAAGTCGGTAATGGGGCAATCATTGGGGCCAATGCAGTAGTTACTAAAGACGTGCCTGATTATGCAATAGCTGTTGGAATACCGGCTAAAGTAGTTAAATTTAGATTTTCAAATGAAGTGATTACTCAAGTCAACAAATCAAATTGGTTCAACCAAGATTTAAATAGTGCAAAAAAAGCATTAAAAGATTTACAAAAAAAGGGTTTAATAGGTGAGTAATATGAAAGTTTTACATCTAAATTCGAATTTTCTCTTTACAAAAATATATGAAAATCAAATTAAAAGTATGCCATCATATTTTGAGCATATTATCTATAATCCTCTTAAAAATGAAGTTGAGAATAATAGTGATATAACAGTTTTAAAACCTAAAAATTTAAGTAAATTAGATTCTATTTTAAGTTTTAAAAGACTATCAAAGTCATATAAATATTTAAAAAATAAAGTGTCATTTAATCAAATTGGGATTATTCATGCTCATACGATGACAAACGATGGTTTGTTAGCATTGAAGATAAGTAAAAAGTACAATATTCCATACATACTTACAATCAGGAATACAGATATAAATTTCACTTTAAAATATAAAAAACATTTAAAAAGAACTTTTTATAAAGTAATTATGAATTCACAACAAGTCATTTTTCCTAATCATTCTTATCAAGAAAAGTTATTAGCTACGTTTAAAGGTAATAGCAAATTAAAAATGAAATTAGGAAGCGCAATTATCATTCCGAATGGGGTAGATAGGTTGTGGTTAAACAATCCTGCAAAATATCCCAAATCAATAAATAAAGATCATATCAAAATATTATTTATAGGAAGAATATATAGCAATAAAAATTTACATAATTTACTTGCTGCTCTAGATGATTATAAAAACTGTGAACTAACAATAATTGGAAAAGTAATTGATCAGAAGTATTTCAATAATCTTAAGAAAGAATATAATTTGAATTATTTAGGAGAAAAAAGCAAATTTGAAATTATTGAAATTATGAAAGAACATCAAATTTTTGCAATGCCTTCTTTTAATGAAACATTTGGTTTAGTATACATAGAAGCATTAAGTCAAAACCTTCCAATTTTATATACAAAATCAGAAGGGATATATAACTATTTTGAAGAGAAACGTTTTGGTATTGGAGTAGAACCAAATAACATTACAAGCATAAAAGAAGGATTAGATTTTATTATTGATAATTATCAAATTCTCCAAAATAATCTTAAAGATAAAACTTTTTTAAATGATTTTAATTGGGATAATATAGGTAAATTGTATGAAAAATTATATTTAGGTGAATATGATGAATAAATTTTTAAAAGACTCTTCATTAAATATAATTTCTAATTTGATTGTAGTAGTTGTTATCCAATTGATTGCTTTCCCCTTAATAAATAAAGATGTCACCAATTCTCAATTTGCTTTGCTTATAGTTTTATATGGTATTGCAATTGTTATAGCAACTAGCTTAGGAAATACATTGAACAACGTCAGATTATTACATAGAGAAGGTATTTCTGAGATAGAACGTGAAACAATTTTTACTAGAGGGTTTTTAATTTTATTGGTATTTAACTTGATTATATTCACTGGAATAAGCATTTTCTATAGTCATAAAATTGATGCGAATCTTATTTTACTAATTATTTTTTCATTATTATTAACATCTAGATATTATTTAAACGTGTATTTCAGAGAAAACTTAAATTACACACATATCTTGTTAGTAAACATATTTGTGTTTATTGGTTATTTAATTGGTTTATTAATCTTTAAATTTGTTTTGCCACTATATTCTATTGTGTTCTTGTTAGGTGAAATTTTAGGATTTATATTTTTATATAAAAAAACAAATTTCTTATCATATATCAAGAGTGGTTCGATAATAAATAAATTAAAAGTTAAACGAATACTTCAAGACTACGTTAATTTTACATTAATCAATGTGATTATAAATATATTGAACTACTTAGACAGATTTATATTACTACCTATAATAGGGCCAGTATTAGTGAATGTATACTTTATCGCCTCAACAGCTAGTAAAATGATAGGTCTTGTAACTACGCCAATGAATAATGTCATACTTTCATACTTAAGTATTAAAGATAGTCATGATAATTTAAAAAGATTTGTCCAAATTAATATAGGAGTTATTATTGCAAGTATCCCTATGTTTTTCATTGTAAAATATTCTTCGCTATTAGTTGTATTTGTACTTTATAATACTTATATAAGTAAAGTAACAGCGATAATAAATTTGGTCGTAATTATATGCATTTTACAAATATTCAATAGTATATTCCATCCTTTTGCAATGAGAATGATTCATTCAAGAATTATTTTCTTTATTCAAATTGGATATGGAGTTATTTATTTAGTGATAGCTTTTATTGGTAGTAATTTATATGGCTTGCAAGGTTTCTGTTGGGCCACAATTATTGCTATGTTAATTAAATTGATTGTTACGAACTTAATAGTATTTAGAATAACTGCCTTAAAGAAAGGAATGAGTAAAAGTGAAAAATAATAAAGAAGTAAAGTCAAGAAATTTAATAATTAATAATGTAATAATTAGCCTTCTTATTATTTTGCTTTTTATAGGTTCATTAAACGCAAATGGCAGTGAAATTGGAATTTTATCATTAGGTATAGTTGTAGCTTTTACAAATGTGTTCTATTTTCTTAGAGTAATTTATAGACGACAAATAAAATTATCTGATGCTATTATTTTATTATTGACTATTATTTATATTATTATTTCACTGATTTCATCTCAAATTGGTTTGGGTAACAAAGGATTAACAAATACATTTGAGTTCGTTGCATGTATTGGTGTATATTTGTATTTCTCAAGCAGTGATTGGAATGAAAAAGTAATACATAGTATTTATAGAATAAGTATAATTTTTGTTTCACTACACTTTTTAGTTTGGATAGCTCAAGGATTAGGGCGTCAATTCTCAAGTATTTATCCTAATTCAAATATATTAGGACCATTTATGTTCTTAGCGATGTATTTCATCTTAATGAGAATATTTACAACTAGAAAAAGATTTACTCCGTATATATTTCTATTTATTGCCTCCATACTCTTAATAGCAAGTGATACTAGATCAGTTCTATTATCAATTGTAGTAGGTATAATCATTTATATGTTTTGGAATAAAATTATAAAGTACAAAATAGGGAGTATTATAACATTTTTGATAATAGTTATTGGATTTGGATCAATTGTCTTTTTATACCCCAAATTACCAAGGTGGAGTCAATATGGGAAGCTGGAGTCTTGGATGTTAGAGCATACAGGTAAAAGTATAATGTCTGGACGTGCTGATATCTGGGGCAGATTAAGTAACCTTATTGATTTAAGACCAACGTTTGGTTTTGGTCCTAATACTGTTGCCACAGATGTTATTGGCCGAAATGCATCTTCGCATAATTTATATATAAATATGGCACTTCAAACTGGATATTTAGGTTTGATAATCTTTATTTTTATATTATTTACTATTTTCATGAAATATGTTTATAGAGGTCAAAATAAATTGGTTAGATTATCAGCAGCTGGCTTTATAGCAATTTTGGCTCACCAATTATTCGAAATAACTTTAGTGCAGAACCAATTGTCAATCGGATTATTTCAATGGGTTGTAATAGCAACTGGTGCAGGAATGACTCTGAAAAATTATGACGTTAAAAAAGAAAGTGAGGAAATTAGTAATGAAAAAGAAGTCGCCAGTATTTAAAATTATTGTAGGATTACTAATTTTCTTGCTTATATTGGTTGCGGTTGTTGTAGGTTATTTATTTATAAAACTTAAATCATTAAATGATAGTGTTAATACGCCTCTAAATAGGTCTCATTCTGAACTAAGAAAAACTTCTACTAAAGAAGGAGATCCTATGACGGTTGTTTTATACGGTATAGATAGTGATTCACAGCGTGCAAAAGAAAATTCTGGGCAGCGTAGTGACTCTATCGTATTGATGTCAATTAACCCTGATGAGAAAAAAACTGTAATGGTAAGTGTGCCACGTGACACTCGTACTAAAATCGTTGGACATGGAACTACTGAAAAAATAAATCATGCTTACGCTTATGGTGGCCCAGATATGGCTGTTAAATCGCTTGAACATTTAATGGGAGTGCCAGTCGATCATTATATATCTATTAATATGGATGGCGTAAAAACGGTAGTCGATGAGATTGGTGGAGTTACACTTACGAGTAATGGCTCTTTCACAACTAGAGATTCTAGTAATACTTATCAGTTCACTAAAGGGAAAGAATACAAAATGGACGGTAAAGAAGCCTTAGCATACATGCGTAGTCGTAAGGAAGATGGTGCTGGCGGCGATGAAGGTCGTCAATTACGTCAACAACAAGTGATTACTGCAGTTGCAAGAGAAGCATTCTCTGTTAATTCAGTAACAAAATTGAATGGTATTTTTAAAGCTGCTCAAGATAACTTGAAAACGGACTTAAGCTTCGTGCAATTAAATCGCTTCAAATCTGATTATGACAAAGCACAAGACAATGTTGAACGTTTAACAATCAATGGTCAAAATGCGCTTGGCGATGACAACTTGTATTACTTCTATCCTGATAAAAATAGCTTAAATGAAGTAAAACAGAAATTAAAAGAAAACTTAAATCTTAATTAAATGAAAGCACTTTGTCGATGACTTTAATCATTGACAAAGTGCTTTTTTAATTACTATGATCACTTCATATACTTTCAAATACATATCATACAAAAGACAAATAACTACTTTTAAACTAAGTGATCATGTTTATTTCTTATTAATTTTGATTTGAAGTGACATCATCGCTAAAGAAATCAAAGATGTTTTTAGCGTTGTCTGTATTATCGATATTGCCACGGAATTTTTCTGAACCTGGGTCTTGTGCATAAATGTCTACATCTTCACCGGTATGGCCGTAAGTTGTCCAACCTGTATGTGATGCTTCGTTGATTGGTTTTTGAATCGCGTCTTGTAATGTCGTTGTTGCTTTTGCTACGTTTTCATCGTCGTCGCTTTTTGCTTTGTCTTGTGCGTCTTTAAGTGCTTTAGCCGCATCTTTCACTTTATCCATTTGTTTAGAAGGGAATTCGATGCCGTAGCCTTCGTTGATTACTTTTTCGGGATCTTTACCGTCTACAATTTGCTTTGTCATGTATGAACCAGAGTGTTTCATATTACGAATGGCTTCAGGTTTCCATACATATTCATCGCCTGAGCCCATTGATAAACCACCAGTAGCATGGTCGGCTGTTGCAACGACTAATGTATCTTTATGATTCTCAGCGTATTCCATTGCTTTTTGGAATGATTGATCGAGGCTAGACATTTCAGACATAACGCCTGTGATATCGTTTGGATGAGCGGCTTTATCGATTGATGCACCTTCAACCATTAAGAAGAATCCATTTTCATTTTTCTCTAATTTGTCTAATGCTGCGTCTTGCATATCAGCTAATTTTGGTTCATCAGCTGATGCGTCAATTTGTAATGGCATATCTTTTTCAGAGAATAAACCTAAGACTTGATCACTTTGTGAATTTGCAAGTTCATCTTTATTTGTAACGTAATCATAACCGTCTTTTTGGAATTTATCTGTTAGGTTGCCATTGTCTTTACCGAAGTATTTAGCGCCGCCACCTAATAAGACGTCTACTTTATGTTGACCATTGATTTTATCATTATAGAATTGTTGTGCGATTTCATCTTTCTTACCGCGATCGTCAACGTGTGCGGCATAAACGGCAGGTGTTGCATCAGTAATTTCAGCTGTTGACACTAAGCCAGTTGCTTTGCCGTTTTCTTTAGCTTGTTCTAACACGGTTTTTAATTTGTTTTTGTTTGTGTCTACACCGATTGCACCGTTATATGATTTATGTCCAGTACTTAATGCTGTACCGGCAGCTGCTGAGTCTGTGATGTTTTCTTTTTCATCATCGTTATGTGTTTGGTGTGCACCTGTTAAGTATTTGTCGAATGATGTTTTTTCAACTTCTTTAGTATCAGGATTATCTGCAAAGTGACGGTATGCAGAAGTGTGTGATTTACCCATACCATCGCCGACCATGAAGATAACGTTTTTAGGATTCTTCGTATTACCTATTGCCATGTAATCTTCATCTTGTCCTTGTTGGCCTTGATTACCTTCACCAGAACCTGATGCAAATGACACGTGTGTCGTCCCTAACACGGATGCAGCTAAGATTGAACTCGCTAGCGTTGTCTTACCAAATTTGTTGATGAAACTCATTTTAAAAAAAGCCCCCTAATATGTATAGTGTGTAGTTGTTACACTCTTTATATTAAGAAATTTTATTTGATTTTCAGTTAGTATAAAGTTATTTTTAAGTTAAGTAATTGTAAACAACTATTAATGTATAGAATTTATTTTATATTTAGTTTTATCAAATATTGCAAGCTTTATACTTTTACATTGTTCATTAATAAGCTATAATACATATAAATAAAATAGTTTGTCTTATTAAGAGTGAGTGGAGGGAATTGGCCCTATGAAGCTCCAGCAACTGCGTTTGACGTGAGGTGCTAAATCCAACAGGGATTCCTGAAAGATAAGAAGATGTCCGTGAGCGCTTCTTATTTAAGGAGGGCTATTTTATTTACCCAAATTTATGAAAAGGTGGTAAAACATATGGCAACATTGCAAGAACTATTTGAACAATTAGATTATTGGAAGCAGTATTCACCAAAGCGTTATGGTGGAAGTATGATGAAAGTGGCTAAGATAGGAGAAACTAAAGCGCAAATATACAATAGTGTTTCTATTGAGGATATTAGAACGTACATCTTAAATAAAAAGTAATAATGGATGTTCATCGGCATAAATAATTAGACGTTATAGTATAAGAAGCGGTACGTTGAAATCGTTATGATTTTGGTATCGCTTCTGTTTTATGATGTTCATTTTATAAGTAAAGTTGTAAAATGAAGACGAAGACGATGTAGCTATCGAATATAAGAAATAGAGGTGTTCAATCGATGATATTAATTATGTTATCACCACTACTTATCATTGGATTTATCGCATTATCAATCATGGAAGAACGTAAGCGTAAAAAGCGAACTGAACATAAAGATGTAGAATTAGAAAAGGAAAAGAACAAAATTTCAAATCCTGACTATGATGATAATGATAAAGCATAAAATTAAACGTGTAATGAAAGGTGAGCAATATGAAAGTATTAATCGTGGAAGATGACTTTGTCATTGCGGAAAGTTTAGAGCAAGCGTTAGCGCAGTGGCATTACGATGTCATTGTGGCCAAACAATTTGATAATATTCTTGACGAGTTTCAAACACATCAACCACAACTTGTGTTGCTCGATATCAATTTACCAACATATAATGGTTATCATTGGTGTCAAGAAATTCGTAAGACATCTAATGTGCCAATCATGTTTATTAGTTCAAGAACGGATAATATGGATCAAATTATGGCAATCCAAATGGGTGGCGATGATTTTATCGAGAAACCATTTAATCTATCATTGACTGTGACTAAGATTCAAGCATTACTACGTAGAACGTATGATTTAGCAGTCTCTAATAATGAAGTTACGGTCAAAGATTGCAAGCTTGTTGTGGACGAAGCAACGCTTTACCATAATGATGAATCCGTTCAATTATCCTTTACCGAATTACAAATTTTGAATATGCTGTTTCGTAATGAAGGTAAGTATGTCAGTCGTACAGCTCTAATTGAAAAGTGTTGGGAATCTGAGAATTTTATCGATGACAATACGTTAGCAGTGAATATGACGCGTTTACGTAAGAAATTACAATCAATCGGTATTGTAGATTTAATTGAAACGAAGAAGAATGTTGGATATAAGGTGTCGTAATGATGGTGAAAGCATTTTTGAAATCGATTTTAAATGAAATTATTATTGTCGTGATGTTTCTGCTATTGTTTTTACTTATCTTCTTTCTCTTTAATTTGCCACTGAGTGCCTATGTATTAGGTGCAGGAATTATACTGTTTATTATGGTTATCTACTGGTTAGTACAGCTAAGTGGCTTTAAAGCGGAAGTTAAGAAGGAAGATTTGATTCATGATCTTGAATATGAACTGCAACATGTTAAAAGTAATCAAACTTTGTATCAAGAGAGCGTGGAGAACTACTTCTTAACTTGGGTGCATCAGATGAAGACGCCTATTACAGCATCTAAATTATTATTAGAACGTAACGAAGAGAATGTCGTCAATCGTGTACGCCAAGAAATTATTCAAATTGATAATTATACAAGCCTAGCCTTAAGTTATTTGAAACTAATGAACCAGGAAACGGACATGTCCTTTTCAAAGGTATCCATTAATGATTTAGTGCGGCCATTAATTATGAAATATTCGATTCAATTTATTGATCAGAAGACTAAGATTCATTATGAACGGTGCGAAGATGAGGTGCTCACAGATGCACAATGGTGTTCAATCATGATTGAACAACTATTAAATAATGCGTTGAAGTATGCTCGAGGTAAGGATATTTGGATTACGTTTAATCAACAACAGCGCGTCTTGACCATTCGTGATAATGGTATCGGCATTAGTCGAGCGGACTTACCGAAGATCTTTGATAAGGGCTATTCAGGTTATAACGGTCGGTTGAATGACAAATCATCTGGTATCGGCTTGTTTATCGTTAAACATATAGCGCGACATTTACATCATCATGTAGATGTTCAGTCTGAACTTAATCAAGGTACCGCATTTAGTATTTATTTCCCGAAAAATAATTAAACTTTCAATATTGTAAGCTAGCCAACAACATTTGCAAGAAATTATCAATGTTGTTGGTCTTTTTTTGTTTTATGATAGAGATAACAATCAAGCACTTGAAGTAGTCTTAGCACAATGTATAGGATGCCATCTTGAATAAGACTACTTTAGATAACAGAACTTTTAAGAAAGTGAGGGTACGACGATGTTATTAGACGTTAAGAATGTAAAGAAAACGTTTGGTATAGGACTGAATGCGACGACAGCGCTCAATGGTATTTCGTTCACCGTTAATAAGGGTGAGTTTGTAGCGATTATGGGTGAATCGGGTTCGGGTAAATCAACGTTACTAAACTTAATTGCCACGTTTGATAAAGTGTCTGAGGGTCAGATCACAATTAATAATCAAGATATTCGCAAGTTACGTAATAAACAAATTGCGCATTTCCGTCGTGATAACCTTGGTTTCGTCTTTCAAGATTTCAACGTGCTGCCAACGATGACCAATCAAGATAATATGTTAATGCCCCTCGTTCTTGCGAATCGTTCGCATAAAGTGATGGCGGAACGGATTAAATCGTTGAGCGCTAAGCTAGGTGTTGAGACATTGCTTAATAAATATCCATATCAAATTTCGGGTGGTGAACAACAACGTATTGCGATTGGTCGTGCCTTAATCAATGAACCGGATTTATTACTTGCAGATGAGCCAACGGGTGCACTCGATTCAAAGACATCTAAACAAATTATGACGTTGTTTCGTGATATTAATGATCATGCACAAACGATACTCATGGTCACCCATTCAACCATTGATGCCGCTTATGCGCAACGCGTATTGTTTATTAAAGATGGCCGTTTGTATCATGAAATCTATCGAGGAGAGGAATCGCAACAAGCATTTCAGAAACGTATCGCTGATAGTTTGGCCATTCTAAATGAAAGAGGGGACTAATATGACCATACACTTGTTATGGAAGATGATTGCTCAGAATTTCAAGATGCAGCGACATGTCATTATGCCCTTCATACTCGCACTGGGTATCATGTTCGCAGCTGAATTTATTCTACTGTCACTTAATATGAATACATATGTGCAACAACGTAGTCAGCTATTGCCGATATTTATTGGCATTGGCAATTTCTTTATGAGTGTCTTGGGGTTCATATTTATCTTATATGTGAACCGCTTCATAATGAAACGTCGCCAGCAAGAACTTGCGATGAATATGATACTGGGCATGGAGAAGAAACATTTCCGATTGATTATGCTGATTGAAATGTTATATCAATATATCTTCATTTCACTTATCAGTATTATCGGTGGCTATCTCTTTGGTGTGTTAATCTTTATGCTGATGAATAAACTGATGCATCAAACGGGTATGTCAGTCATGGATTATCCGTTTAATGTGAAAGCGATGCTTATTACATTAGCCTTACTAGCAGCAGTGATGTTATTCCTATTCTTCATTAATAACGTGAAAATCATGTTCCAAAGTCCTATTAAATTAATTTCTCAACGTCAGAGGTCTGAAAGAAAGCTACCACAATTTGTACTGTATAGCTTGCTCGTTATTGGCATCATTACGTTATTTAGCAGTTATCATATTGCCCTTTCTAATCAAATGATTTTGCGCTCGCTATATAATTTGTTCGGTGCCATTGGGTTGGTTATGATTGGGACGTACTGTTTATATTTGTCGTTGGGCATTTTACTATTGGATTGGTTAAAGCGCATTCCAAGTTTGTATTATAATCCGAAATATTTCTTTACGATTTCAGGTTTACAATCTAGGATGAATTCGAATGCCATTGGACTCGCGAGCATTACGATGTTATGTACCTTTTTAATTGTCACTGTTGGTATGACGATTTCAACGTATCGTGGCATATCGAATCAAGTGGATGCCATTATCTCAGATCAATATAGAGTTTCAATCAATGGTAGTATTCATAATAATGCGAAGACCCAGGAGAAGGTGCGTCATTTAGAACGTGATATTAAAGCACATGCTAAAGTTGATTTCTTTAAAAAGAATGCAGTCTCACTCATTGCAGTGGATTATCAGCAACCAGGCCTATTTAAACACCGTAATAATAAAGATTATAGTTTGACGATTAATGGTACCTATCTCGTGATTATGACGCAGCATGATTATAATACGCTAAACACGCAGAAAGTGAAGTTGAAACAAGACGAGTTAGGATTTGAAAGTTTAAATCAGCCTTTTAAAAAATTAAGCACGGCAACAATGATGGGTGATCGCTTCAAGATTAAACACATCAATGGTCATAATTATTCATATCCAGTTCCTGGTGCATTAACAGTGATTACGCCAGACAATAAGACATACCAACAATTAACTAATTATTATGTTAATGCTGATAAGAACGATCATCATGGCACGAATAGTGTCCAGAATACGTTTCTGCATTTTAATATTATGACGAAACAGACTGCAGACTTTGATCGCATAAAGCACACGCTCATGAAACGTTATGATGTGTATATTGATAATAAAAAAGATGTAGCGGCTACTTTGTATGAAATCAATGGTGGGCTTATCTTTATTGGAACGGTAGTGTCTATTATTCTATTCATAGGCACATTCTTAATGATGTATTATAAAAATGTTGCAGAAGGTTATGAGGATCGTAAAAATTATCAAATTATGCAGCAAGTGGGTATTGAAAAAGCGCGTATTAAAGCTACCATTAATAAACAAATTATCTGGATATTTGCATTACCGATTATTGTGGCAACGATGCATGTGATCTTTGCCTCCAAGATCATATTTAATGTTTTAGGCATTCTCAATGTGAACCGCATTGGTGTGTTTGTGACCAGTTATGTCGGTGTCATCATATCGATTGTTGTGATTTACGCCTTAATGTATTGGATTACCTCACGCATTTACTACATGATTGTTAATCGATACCATTAAATATTTGCGTTAGAAATTTGTTATACTTTTTGGAAAATAAGTGTAACCTAGTTCACGCAAGGGTATAGAACAAAAAAGGAGGCGTAAAAATGGCTAATCAAAAAAACGATTATACATCGCATCAAACGCAAAACAACAAAATTAAACGCACAGTAGAACATATTCTTACTTGGATAGGGGTTGCATTACAAGCGTTAATTGCAATCATGTTCTTAGTTCTTAAACCATTAATGAGCAATGATAGTTTCAAAGATCAAATGATTAGAGACTCTCAAAATCAAGGTAATACACTCTCTGCATCTGAAATGAACCAAGGTTTCGATGCCTTAGGTAGTTTCTTCAGTTTCTTAACTTGGGGTGCCGTGATTACATTAGTATTAGCAATCATCGGTGGTATTCTTATTAGTAAGAAACCTAAAATCGCAGGTATCTTATTAATTATTGCAGCGCTAGTTGCCATTATGTCTAACTGGATTAGTGCTATCCTTTGGATTGTAGCAGGTATTATGTTATTAGTTAGAAAAGGTAAGAAGAAAGACACTTATGACAATGGTTACTACGACAACAACAATCGTAACCATGACTATGATAACCGTCATGACGATAAAGCAGTTAACGCTAAAAATAATGCCTTTATCTTAGATGAAGAAGATAAAGCTAAAGAACAAAGTGCAATTAAAGAACACTATTCAAATAATGATGTGCATCATGATAGTCAGCAACATTCTCATGAGGATGTGCACAATGGTAGCCATCAACATTTAAATCATAGTGATGATAACAATCGTTACGTAAATACGCGTCATGATTCTGAACACAATGTGGACCATGACCGAGATCAACATAACTACCATACGCAATATGGTTCTCGTAGCGATAGATATCAAGATGAAGCGCAAAAGGATGTAAGTGATTTTGAACAATCACAACACAATCAGAAAGATCAAGATTTTGTACGTGAAGAAGCGGACAAATTGAAAGATAAAAAAGATAACGATCCTTACAAATATTAATATTGAATACGTTGATGAATGACTAGGTTTGAAAAAACTGTTTTGAGCGTATTTTCAAATTAGTCAGCTATAAATTAAGCTGAGACATTTTATAGTGTCTCAGCTTTTTTATGAAAAAATAAGGGAGTGGGACAGAATTCTTTTTAAATTCGTCGTAACCCCAACTTGCTTAGCTTGTAAAATCACTTTCGTGATTTTTGGTGTTGGGGCCCCGCCCACCTCCACAAGGATGACTAGAACTGAGAAAAGCTTGATTTAAGTGCCTTCTCAGTTCAGTCAGCTACTGCGAATTTGCTAAATAGCATTATTATATTATTTATGTCCCAGTCTCCTAATTTTATTGTAAAAAGTATTGTTATTATCATAAAATGAACATTGCATCATTTTGATCATCGTGAAATAATCACTTTCCAAAATAAGACATCGTTAAACGAATACATCGTAAATGGAAGGAGGTTCAACATGACCTATACGATTGGGTTAGTGCCATCGCCTGGTGTGGCACATAAGCTAGTGGAACATGCGATACCTAAAATTAAACAGCAGTTGCATGAACGTATCGATGAAGTGGATGACTGGCACTTTGAGCGCAAAGTAGATTTGCTAATAGGATCTGCTGAAGATGTGCATGAAAGTATTGATAAAGCTGCTGAGTTGAAGGAAACATATCAATGGGATGTCGTCATCTGTATTACGGATTTACCAAGTATCTCCGGTAATAAAGTCGTGATTAGTGACTTTAATAGTGAGAAACGTGTGTCAATGCTCTCATTACCTGCGCTAGGTTGGATCGATTTAGAACGCAAGCTAGTGAAAAGTATGGCAACGCTCGTCGAACAGTTATATCGCAATAACACGAAAGAACGTCCGAAAGTGCATCCGCTTATTCAGCCTAAAGCGGTTGACCCTAGAGAAGATGATAGTCCTAAGAGACGGTATATTAATCGGTTCTTAATATTAGGTTGGATTCAACTTATCTTAGGTTTGACACGCGCAAATGAGCCATGGAAGAACTTATTTAATTTCAAGAAGATTATTTCGGTTGCGTTTGCCACTGGGACTTACGTATCCATCTTCTCGATGCCATGGGAATTAAGTGTTCAATATTCAACCATCAGATTTATTGTCCTCATGATTATTTCTATATTAGGGATGGCTGGATGGCTATTATATGCGCATCAACTATTTGAAGAAAAGACGGCGAAATCACAACGTGTATATCGTTACACCTATAATGCAACGACATTACTGACTTTAGTCATGATTACATTGATGAATTATATTGTTTTATATGTATTACTTTCCATCAGTGTCTCATTATTCGTACCTGTGAGTTTATTTAATAATTGGACAAGTGCGAACCCTGACTTTACATTTGTGAATTATTTAAAATTATTATGGTTTGTATCCTCACTTGGGTTATTAGCCGGGGCAATGGGTTCCACTGTAGAGAATGAAGAGAAGATTCGTCGCATTACGTATTCGTATCGCCAGTATCATCGTTATAAAGAAGCGCAACAAGAAGAAAAAGAGAAAGAAGCACAACAATCACAAGATGTATCACATCGTGAAGTTGAACAGTCTTCATCAAACAATGAAAGCAATGATGAATCCTATGAAGGTAAGAAACAAGACCATAGAGAGGAGGATGACGCATGAATGAAGCGAAAACAATCGGTTTAGTTGTCGCACCGGGTGTGACAGAGAAACTTGCTGAAAGTTTAATGGACGATATTCCAAATATCCTGTCTCACCAGAATAACAACCAACACGAATGGAAAGTGGACCTTGTGGTTGATCCTCTGACTGGTTACGCTGAATCGGTAGGGAAAATTTTCAAAAAAATACAAGACTATCATGATCAGCGCCAATGGGATTATGTTGTAGCTATCACAGATTTACCCATGTTTCACAACGAGCGTGTGTTAGCATTGGATATCAACAAGAAGAACGGCGCGGCTGTATTCTCGTATCCTGCATTTGGTTGGCGTCCGGTTAAGCAACGTTTCAAGAATGCGATTATAGCAATTATTAATGAAGTGCATCATTCTGAAGCGGAAAACAGTGACTATGATAGCCATAATGAGGTCGCATACGC
The DNA here is from genome assembly GCF_017892405.1 of Staphylococcus sp. GDY8P85P. Taxonomy (NCBI): domain Bacteria; kingdom Bacillati; phylum Bacillota; class Bacilli; order Caryophanales; family Staphylococcaceae; genus Staphylococcus; species Staphylococcus sp. GDY8P85P. The sequence goes on from NZ_JAESLA010000007.1 coordinate 22,983, forward strand.
TGTTAACAAACAATTCCCATTTTCCAAAATTGAAAAAACTGAAGTGCGTCTAGATGAAACAGGCAATGATCATTTACGCTATTTATCTAACACACGGTCAATGGGAATGATTCGTCTAGTTAGTGGTATGACCTTTGCGAATAACCCACTTAACATGATGGCCAGTTTAAGTAATATTGTGGCCATTGCCTTCACTACAGGCGCATTTGGTTTAATATTTACTACTATGTGGCAGATGAGCATGGAATTCTCAATGTGGCGTCTCTTTGGTATCTCAGTGATTGCAGTGTTAGGTATGTTACTTTGGATTATGATGTCCCACGATTTGTGGGAGTCAGTAAAACAAAGTCGTAATCAACGCATTACATGGCTATATAATTTAACTACTGTGATGACACTATTTGTAGCGATTATTATTTATTATTTTATTCTCTACATGTTATTTTTAATTGCTGAACTGGTATTATTACCAGCTGATTTTCTAGGACAACAGGTTGGTTTGAAAGGGCCGGCTGGCATCGATTTATATCTTAGCATTCCATGGTTCGCAGCATCTATTTCGACTGTTGCAGGTGCCATTGGTGCTGGACTATTGAATGACCAATTAATTAAAGAAAGTACGTATGGTTACCGACAACAAATGCGATATGATGACAGAAATCAGGATGAGAATGATTAAATTGAAGTCGAGAAGCGCAATGAGTTTATCGGCTTTATTTTTTAAACACGATTAAAAAAATGATAGAAAATCACGGTTGCTTACTTTAAAATGAACTATAACGTGGATGTCGACATAGATAAAAGACCTAATCTCACACCCAACATCTAGATTTAACAGCATGAAGTGAAAGAAGGTAATATCATGAGATTTTGTCCTAAGTGTGGTAACAAGCTGATAAACGAGCAACATTTTTGTAATAGATGTGGCTATGATTTACATCTATTTGAAGATATTTCAGAAAGCGTGCAATATGAACCGCCTACTCATAAAACAAGGATTTGGCCATTTGTATTAATTGGGTTGATTGTTATTGGCATTATCGTCAGTTGTTGTTTTGCGTATTATCATTTCTTTTTAAAGGAAACAGAACAGCCGAAACAGACTGCGACTACGGCGACGCATGTGAAGAAAGAGAAAGCGACAACGGATGAAGATAAAGTGTCTAACGATCCTGTTAAAGCTGAAAAACAAAAAGCCAAACAAAAAGAAGCTGAAAAGCACAAAGTGACAGATACGACGCAATTACAAGGCCCTAAAATTGATGTCATGAGTGAAGATTTCCATAGATCATTTATGCAAAAGGATACAAGGGATGGTTATATGGGAATTAAACCAGGCATGACTAGAGCAGAAGTAGAGAAACGATATGGAAAAGGTACTTTAATGCCTCATATTGAGGGGTTTCATGAAGATTTTGTAAAGTATGGCAATATAGCCGTGGTATATAGTTTTCATACGCAATATAATACTGTAGCAAGGATTGCAGTTGCGCCCGATAACATTAGTGAGCAAGCATTTATAACAAGATATAACTCTTATGAAGATCATAATTTAGCTGGGCAATACGTATACGATAGTGTGAAAAATAATGGTTTTCAAATTATAGCCACTGCAGTAAATGGCAAAGTTGTCTTAATTGAATGTGCACCAGGTGAGTAAAGCGTATTAAAATTTTTGAAATAAAACCATTAATCCGATTTAATATGTTGGATTAATGGTTTTTATTTATCCAGTTGAACCCTCCCATAAGGTAACTGGCAATATATATTCTTGTTCTGTAGGTTCCGAATTTAGTCTTTTTTCTAAAATTTCAATTGCTTTGTCAGTAATCGCATCGATGGGTTGGATAATAGATGTAAGTTGAGGCATTAATGTTCTAATTAATTGCGTGCCATCATAGCCAATAATTTTTAAGTCCTCAGGAACACGTTTACCCATTGATAGTGCAAGTTGATAAATTTGTAAAGCATCCGTATCATTTGAAGCAAATATTGCTTCTACATCAGGATGTTCTTGGAAAATGGATTTAAAGATATTAAGCTTGCTAGAATAGTCTAAGCTGAAGTCTATTGTATAAGTTATTGGAGTAAGTTGATGTGATTGCATGGTATCTTCGTAAGCACTTTGTCTTAAATTTGCAGGTGTATTTACATCAATGGGACCATTCGTATGAATTATTTTAGATGCTCCATTTTTAATTAAACGTTTAGTTGCTAGCAAACCACCGTAGTAATTATCTGAACGAATATCAGGAATATCTTCGTTAACAATTCTATCAATTGCAACAATTGGTAAATTAACATTTTTATATTGATCAATGCCTATATTATGTGTACCAACGACTAATGCATCAATTTGATTAGAAAGTAACTGATTCATATAATGGGTCTCTTTTTCGGGATTATTCATGGAATTGCCAATAATAACATTATAACCTCGATTATATAATTTAGTTTCTAGTTCATTGATAAGTTCACCAAAAAAAGGATTCGATACAGTAGGGAAAAGCAATCCAATAATGTTGGTTTTTTGTTTAAATAGTTGACGAGCCGCTGAATTAGGTTGATAATTTAAATCTTTCATTGCCTTATAGACATTATCTTTAGTTTTTTGACTGATATAACCCCGATTGTTTAGAACTCGGGAAACAGTCGTTTTAGATACATTAGCTAACTTGGCAACATCCTCTAATTTTGGCTTCATATCTTTCACTCCAATTTCCAATAATATCATTAGTTATTATCTCTTAATTAAAATAATAATGCTAACTAAAAAGGAACAAGATTAAGATTCAAAGTAAAAAATGAATTTTTTCTTGTTCCTATTAAATAAATTAATTGCAATTCAAAGTATTTTGTTTTTAATTATTAAAATGAAATGGTATTATTTTTTAACTCATAAATGCTTGATTCTATTAGAATATTGTCATTACTAGAGACCCATACTTGTGGAGGTTCTTCACTATAATAGCGCTCAGTAAAAACAGATTCGCCATCATTAATGAAAATTTCAACTGAACTTGTATCTAAATATAATTGAAGATTTATGATGTCACTGTCTTTGATAATAGAATATCGATAATCACCTTTATCAAAGCGATAAAGACTAAATTTATGAGATAGGGCATCATAAGTTAAAGATATGAGTTGATTATTAGCGTTTTTGAATTCAATATTAAAATTTTTATTTGGACCTTTTAAATTGATTTCAGCATGGTACTTATCATTTAATAATAATCTTGGTTGATTAAGATTAAGTGAATTGTGAGTACCATCATTTATACGTAACATTGTTAATTCGCTAACTGGGCGCATATATAAATGATTATTCTTAAGATATAACTCTCTAGGTAATGTTAATGCTCCAGACCAACCGTCATGTTTTTCAGGCATTTCACTTTCCCACATAGCCATCCAACCAATAAGAATGCGTCGACCATCAGGTGCTTGCATTGTTTGAGGTGCATAGAAGTCATGGCCGTGGTCTAGTTCTTTAAATTCACCTCTTGTGAATTTATGGCTTTCATAATCAAGTTCACCAACAAAATAACCATTTTGGAATAAATTTAAATATTGCTCTTCTTCAGCATCCATACCTTGAGGAGAAAATAAGAATACATATTTACCATCAACTTCAAACAAATCAGGACATTCCCACATATATCCTTCAGTTTGTTTCCCTTTTGATTCATTGACAGGGCCTAAATATTCCCATTTTAGTAAATCCTCTGAACGATACATGATAATTCGACCGAGTTCATCTTTGTTTTGACTACCAACAATCATATAATAGCTATCACCGTGTTGCCATACTTTAGGATCTCGGAAATGATGTGTATTATCTTCAGGTGCTTGAGGAATAATAGCGTTTTTTTCATATTTAATAAAATGAACCCCATCATCACTATAAGCAAGATTTTGATTTTGCCAGAAGTGCTCTGGATCATTATCTCCATAATAATGATGTCCTGTATAAAAGAGGTATAATCTATCATCTTTCTCGATAGCTGTACCTGAAAAACAACCGTTCTTATCTTCTTCGTCACCAGGAGTTAGTGCTATTGGAAGTGTTTCCCAATGGACTAAATCTTTACTTCTTGCATGTCCCCAATGCATAGGGCCCCACTCTGGTGCATATGGATAATGTTGATAAAAAATATGATAGTAGCCATTATAATAAGTAAAACCATTAGGGTCATTAATCCAACCTGATTTTGGCATTATGTGATAGCCTAAACGATAACGTGTGTTAGTTACTGTAATTGGTTCTTTATTCATTCTTTTCTTCCTTTCAATTATATTTGATTTTTTATAAATGGATCACCATATACATATTCGTCATCTTTTCTTAAAGTGATGAAAGCAAAAATACCAGCCAGTAATACAATGAATGAGATAACAAAGAATGTCGGTTGATAACCGATATTATCTCTTAATATTCCAAGTGGACTTGACAAAATAACTTGCCCAATTTGAGCAGAAACTTGATATCCAACCATGTAGATAGTAGCTGAGACTTTAGTGTCAAAATGTAGTGTTATGTAACGAAATATTGGTAAGACAAATAATGGTACTTCTAGGGCATGAAACATCTTAATAAATGAGATGCTTATTGGACCTTGAGCAATTCCACATAAACCTATTCTTAAAAACATTACGGATGCACCTAGTAATAAGGTTTTTCTGACGCCAATTTTTGACATAATGATTGGAACAATACCCATCATCAGTGCTTCAAAGAAAACTTGTACAGAATTTAATACACCGTACGTTTGTTGTCCTACACTAGGATTCTCAAATAGTTTAGTGTAAAATTCTGGAAACATTTGTTGGTCGAAAATTGTATAAAATGACCATGAAAAAGTAATGAAAATAACAATAATCCAAATGTCTTTCACTTTTAATAATGCCAACATACTTTTAATAGACGGAACAGATTCTTCTTCATTTTGTTCAATATTATGCTTGGCACGTTGCTCTGCATCAGTCTTCCAAAAAATTAAGACAAGTAGTAAAATGGCACCTAATATTGAACCTAGCCAAAAGTTTAAGTGAGGGTCAATGACAAAAGTAAATCCAGCAACTAATGCCATAACAGCATAACCAAATGAACCCCATGCTCTCGATTGACCATAATTAAAATTAAAAAATCGGCTAAATCTTTCTCCAACTGCTTCATAAGCACCAACGGCAGCCAAAAATCCACATGATAAGAAAATGGCACCAATAATCGCACCTAACCAAAAATTTGATTGAATAAGAGGCGCATAAATCCAAATGAAAAATGGTCCAACAAACGTTGAGAATAAAGAACAAAAAATTAATAGTGTTCTTTTTATTGCAAGTTTATCTTGTGTAACGCCATATACAAACATTAAAAGCAAAGTTACAAATGAATTTGCTGAGTAAATGGTACCTACCTGGCCACCTGTTAAGCCTAAACCATTATCTTTAGAAGTTAACCATATCTGGAAAAATGACCACCATATACTCCAAGATGCGAAGAATAACATAAAGATTAATGACGTTTGTAAATAAGATTTGTTTTTAAAAGGGCTAATTAAATGTGACATATTCATAATATCTCTCCTCAATATTTGGAAACGCTTTCTTAAATTTAATTAAAGTTTATATTCAATGTCCTTTTATGTCAACCGGTTGTCATAAAGTATTTAAATTTTATTTAACACATTTTAATATCTCTCCAGCACCTTGACTTTATAGCCGAAACTCGTTAAAGTAGTAACATATTATTCTGACAATTCTGATAAGTATTAGATTAATAAATTTGTGAAATTTTAGGGGGGACCATAAGTTTATGTCAGTACCGGCAATTACATATGAACATTTTGAGGGTGACCCTTTCATTGATACGATGTCTACTGATGACGCTACGAAAGGCGCGTATCAAATATTAGAATGGGCGTATCGCACATATGGTGATTCCATTGTTTATTCATGTAGTTTTGGAGCGGAAAGTATGGTGTTAATTGATTTAATTTATCAGATTAAGCCTGATGCACAAATTGTTTTTCTAGATACGGATTTACATTTTCAAGAAACGTATGACTTAATCGATAATGTGAAAGCACGTTTTCCAAAGCTTCGAATTGAAATGAAGAAGCCTGATTTAACCCTTGAGGAGCAAGCTGATAAGTATAATCCTGCATTGTGGAAGAATAATCCTAATCAATGTTGTTACATTAGAAAGATTAAACCTTTAGAAGAAGTGTTAGGTGGAGCTGTGGCTTGGGTTTCAGGTTTGAGACGCGAACAATCGCCAACACGTGCGCATACCAATTTCATTAATAAAGATGAGCGTTTCAAATCAGTTAAAGTGTGTCCATTAATTTATTGGACAGAAGATGAAGTTTGGGATTATATCAAGCAGCATGAGTTACCTTACAATGCATTACATGATCAACACTATCCTAGTATTGGTTGTATTCCATGTACGTCGCCTGTATTTGATTCGGATGATTCTAGGGCCGGACGATGGTCTAATTTTGATAAAACAGAATGTGGCTTGCATGTTGCTGATAAACCATAATACGTATGGGCAAAATTTTTTAAACACAAAACATAGTATTCTGATATGTTTTTTGTTTAAGGTGACAAAATATGCCTGGTAATAGTGTACAGATGGGCATATTTCTTACATAATAAAAGTAGTATAAAGCTATTATCAAATAATTATTATTTTACGGAATAAGAGGTGGATGCAATTGAATTTAAGTGTTACAAATAGTCCTTTTACAGAAGGGCAAGCGTCACAAATTAATGAACTATTACAAACACTTACGCCTGAACAAAAAGTATGGTTAAGTGGATATTTAGTAGCTAACCAACAATTAACATCAAATGGAGCGATACCATCACAAACTACTTCACATTCAGTTAATCAAGACGGGTTAACGGAAGGTACAGAGGCGATGCTCCAACAAAATGAACCTGTAATTACACCAGAAAAAAGAGCAATCACACTCTTATATGGCTCAGAAACAGGTAATGCACAAGGTTTAGCTGAAATATTTGAAGAGCGACTATCAAATATCGGTCATAACGTGACATTGAAGGCAATGGATGATTTCAAACCTAAGCATCTTAAAAATGTTGAAGATTTATTCATTATTACGTCTACGCAAGGTGAAGGAGATCCGCCTGACAACGCAGCAGAATTACACGAGTTTATTCATGGTCGTAAGGCACCTAAGCTTGAAGGCGTGCGCTTCTCAGTGCTTGCTTTAGGTGACCAAACGTATGAATACTTCTGTCAAACAGGTCGCGACTTTGATAGAAAGTTAGATGAATTAGGGGCAGAACGTATTTATGATCGTGTTGATTGTGACGTAGATTATGAAGAAGACGCTGAAAAGTGGATGGCCAACGTTATCAATGCAATCGATACCGCACCGGAAGGCACTCAAAATGAACAAATTGTGAGTGAGTCTATTAAATCAGCGAAAGAGAAGAAATTCTCTAAAGCTAATCCGTATCAAGCAGAGGTCTTAGAAAACATTAATCTTAACGGCCAAGGGTCTAATAAAGAAACGCGTCATATTGAATTTCTATTAGATAACTTTGGTGAAGATTATGAAGTCGGTGACTGTTTAGTCGTGCTACCTCAAAACGATCCGGCATTAGTTAATCTACTAATAAGCACATTAGGTTGGGACCCGAATGATCAAGTTCAAATTTCGGATGAAGGTGACACACTAAGCTTGGAAGAAGCGCTAACGTCTCATTTTGAAATTACGAAGTTAACGAAACCGCTTCTAATCAATGCGGCAGCATTCTTCGAAAATGATGAACTTAAAGAAAAAGTCAATGATAATGAATGGGTTCAAAATTATATTGCAGGTCGTGACTTAATTGATTTATTAAATGACTTTGCGACAACAGAATTGCAACCTGAAAATTTATATCAATTATTAAGAAAATTACCACCTAGAGAATATTCAATTTCAAGTAGCTACGAAGCGCTACCAGATGAAGTGCATATTACAGTTGGTGCTGTCAGATATAACGCGCATGGCCGTGACCGTTCAGGTGTATGTTCCGTTCAATTTGCTGAACGTATTCAACCAGGTGACACCGTACCCATTTACTTAAAACGTAATCCAAACTTTAAGTTCCCTAAAGAGGGCGATACACCAGTAATCATGATTGGTCCTGGTACAGGTGTTGCGCCATTTAGAGCTTACATGCAAGAACGCGAAGAACATGGCTTTAAAGGTAATACGTGGTTATTCTTCGGAGACCAGCATTTCACTACGGATTTCTTATACCAAACAGAATGGCAAGAATGGTTGAAAGACGGTGTGCTAGGTAAGATGGATGTGGCCTTCTCACGTGATACAGATGAAAAAGTATATGTCCAACATCGTATTGCTGAACATAGTAAAGAATTTAATGAATGGCTTCAAAATGGTGCTTCAATTTACATTTGTGGTGATGAAAAACATATGGCGAAAGATGTACATGAAGCTATCCGTAGCGTTCTAGTGAAAGAACAACACTTATCTGAAGCGGATGCTGAAGCATATCTTAAACAAATGAAGAAAGACAAACGTTATCAACGCGATGTGTACTAATAGAAAGGGTGGTACTTAATGGCTAAGACAAATAAGCAAATGTCAGATGAACTGGATAAGAAGCTAGATGCTTTAGAATATTTAAAAGACGAAAGTAATTATTTGCGTGGGACAATTGAGCAAGGCTTAGCAGACCCACTTACTGGTGCCATTTCAGATGATGACACTAAACTATTGAAATTCCATGGTAGTTATCAACAAGATGATAGAGATTTACGCGATGAACGTCGTAAACAGAAGTTAGAACCAGCCTATAGCTTTATGATTCGTGTACGTCTACCTGGTGGGACTGCGACACCTGAACAATGGATTGCCATGGATGATATTTCAAACAACTACGCAAATCATACATTGAAATTAACGACACGTCAGACGTTCCAATTTCACGGCATTTTAAAAAGAAATTTAAAAACATCTATGAAGAAAATTAACGAATCAGTACTTGATACGATTGCGGCATGCGGGGACGTGAATCGTAATACAATGTGTAATCCTAATCCATATCAATCACATATTCATAAAGAAATTAACGATTATGCAACTCAAATCAGTGACCATCTATTACCTAAGACGAATGCCTATCATGAGATTTGGTTAGACGGCGAAAAAGTATTAGATTCTTCAGAAGAAATCGAACCAATGTATGGTAAGAAATATTTACCACGTAAATTTAAAATCGGTATCGCACTTCCGCCATCTAATGATATTGACGTGTATTCTCAAGATATCGGGCTTATCGGTATTGTTGAAGATGAAACACTTATCGGATTCAATGTCACAATTGGTGGCGGTATGGGTATGACGCACGGTAATACCGATACGTACCCACAAGTTGGTCGTTTATCTGGCTTTGTTCCTAAAGATAAAGTCGTTGATGTTTGTGAGAAGATTTTAACCATTCAACGTGATTATGGTAATCGTGAAAACCGTAAGAACGCACGTTTCAAATATACAGTTGACCGCTTAGGCGTAGATAAGGTTGTCGAAGAATTGAATACGCGTTTAGGTTGGGACATTGAAGATGCGCGCGACTTTGAATTCGAGCACAATGGTGACCGTCTAGGTTGGATAGAAGGTGACGAAGGTGTTTGGAATTATACGTTATTCATTCAAAATGGACGTGTGAAAGATACAGAAGATTATCAATTAAAAACGGCATTACGAAAAATTGCAGAAACACATACGGGCGACTTCAGATTATCTCCAAATCAAAATTTAATTATTGCGAATGTAACTCCTGAGAAAAAAGAAGAAATTCAAAATCTCATTGATCAATATGGTCTTACAGATGGTAAAAATTATACAGGATTAAGACGAAACTCTATGGCATGCGTTGCATTCCCAACATGCGGTTTAGCTATGGCTGAGTCAGAACGTTATTTACCATCATTAATTTCTAAGATTGAAGATTTATTAGATGAAGCGGGTGTGAACGATGAAGAAATCACAATCCGTATGACAGGTTGTCCAAATGGTTGTGCAAGACCAGCACTTGCAGAAATTGCATTTATTGGTAAAGCACCAGGTAAATATAATATGTATTTAGGCGGTGGCTTCAAAGGTGAACGCTTAAATAAATTGTATAAAGAGAATATTGGAGAACAAGAAATTCTTGAAAGTTTACGTCCAATTCTAATGGACTATGGTAAAGAACGTCTTGAAGGTGAACATTTCGGTGACTTTGTTATTCGCTCAGGTGTTGTAGCCAAAGTTCATGGCGGACAAGATTTCCATAGTTAAAGTTTGAGATAAGCTGTTTTAAACGGGGTGACAACATGGGGAAAATTTATTTAGTAGGTGCAGGACCTGGCGATCCTGAGTTACTAACGATTAAAGGTATGAAAGCCATTCAAACGTCAGATGTCATTTTATATGATCGCTTAGTTAATAAAGATATTTTAGAATTAGCTAAACCTGGGACGAAGTTCTTCTATTGTGGTAAAGATCCAAATAAACATTCCTTGCCACAGGAAGAAACCAATCGTATGTTGGTCAATTTAGCGAAAAAAGGTCATGTTATCACTCGTTTAAAAGGTGGTGACCCATTCGTCTTTGGGCGTGGTGGTGAAGAAGCGGAAATCTTGGCACACCATCAAATTCCATTTGAAATCGTGCCAGGTATTACATCCGGTATTGCTGCACCGGCTTATGCAGGTATTCCTGTCACGCATAGAGATTATAGTTCGTCAGTAGCATTTGTAACGGCGGTGAATAAACCAGGTATGTCTAAAGATGATTATTGGGCACATTTAGCACATGGCCCAGAAACACTGTGTGTGTATATGGGTGTCAAACGCTTACCTGAAATTTGTCAATTACTCATAAATCATGGTAAATCCATAGACACACCTGTAGCGCTCGTACATTTAGGTACGACATCGTCTCAAAAGACCATCGCTGGTACATTAGGGAACATCGTAGAACGCGCTTCAGAAATTCAAAATCCAGCTATGATTATTATTGGAGATGTTGTCCAAATGCGACACAAAATCAGCTGGTTTAAAGAACAAACTTCAGATTTAGAAATGACGTTACCTTAATTTTAATAAATAAAAAATGAAACATCATTAATGTTCAAGGAGGAAGCAATATGAGCAGTATGCCACTTATGATTGATTTACAAGATAAAAAGATTGTCATTGTTGGTGGTGGGAAAGTAGCAACGAGACGAGCAACATCTTTAGTAGAATACGGTGCCCATGTTCATATTGTTAGTCCTTCAATCACCACAGAATTACATACATTACTGCAACAACAACGTGTCACGTGGTCTGAAAAAGGTTTTGAACCACAAGATATAAGTCATGCATATCTAGTCATTATTGCGACAGATCAACCAGAAGTAAATCAATACGTTAAAGATAGTTTGCCACAAGGTACGCTATTAAATCATGCGGCTGATGCTTCTGCTGGTGATGTGACGTTTCCTAGTGTGCTGAAACGTGGCAAATTAACCATTAGTGTATCGACTGATGGTGCAAGTCCTAAATTAGGACGACAAATTATATCGACATTGCAAGATACTTATGATGAACGATATGAAAACTATATCGATTTTTTATATGAAAGTAGACAACGTATTAAAGCGTCAACGATAGAGCCATCTAGAAAGCAAGCATTATTACAACATGTATTGTCTGAGGACTATTTGGATGAGGAGAAACAAATTGAATTCATGCGATGGCTTCAATCACAAGTTTAATGTCAGGGGGCATGTGATATATGAGGAAATTATTTATATTTGCATTAGCTGGTTTTTTAGCCCAACTTGTTGATGGATCACTAGGAATGGGATTCGGTGCCTCATCATCTTTCATATTATTAACTTATGGTATTGCACCAGCAATTGTATCGGCGACGGTGCACTTTTCAGAAATAGCGACGACTGCTGCATCCGGAACATCACATTGGAAATTCGAGAATGTGCATAAGCCAACGATGTTAAAGTTAGCAATTCCAGGTGCCATCAGTGGCTTTATTGGTGCGGGTCTACTGACTCAAATACATGGAAATTATATTAAACCATATATCGCATTGTTCTTACTTTCAATGGGGTTATATATTTTGTATCAATTTTTATTTAAAAGAAATAAAGAAATCCATACGCATGTTGGTAAGTTAAGTAGCTTTAAGCTAGTACCTCAAGGTGCCATCGCTGGATTCTTAGATGCAATTGGTGGCGGCGGTTGGGGACCTGTTAATACACCTTTGTTATTAGCGAGTCACAAGATACAACCACGGTATGCGATTGGTACAGTATCCGCGAGTGAGTTTTTTGTAACATTGTCAACGTCATTAAGTTTCATCATCTTCTTAGGTATTACACAAATTAATTGGTGGTTTGTGGTTGCATTAAGTGTTGGTGGCATGGTGGCAGCACCTATTTCAGCTTACTTAACTAAGATATTACCTATTAATATTTTAGCCATTTGCGTGGGTGGATTAATCATCTTCACCAATAGCAACGCATTAATGACGTATTTTGTACATGATGACACAATTACAAATGTTGTAAGATTCGCAATTATTTGTGCGATTGTGATACTTGTTATTATCACTGTCATTCGCAACAAAAAATTGTCTTTTTCTTATAAATAAAACCGAGTAAACTAATCTAATTAATTGGAAAAGGGGTTATCAATAATGGCAACACATGAACAGATTATTAATTATACGATTAAACCACATGGTGGCGAGTTAATTAACCGTGTAGTAGAAGGCGAAGAAAGAGCACATCTTCTTGAAGCAGCACAATCTTATAAAGTGATTACGTTGAATCCTTGGTCAATTTCTGACTTAGAATTAATCGGCATTGGTGGTTTTAGTCCATTAACAGGATTTATGGGCGAAGCGGATTATACTAAAGTTGTTGAAACGACACATCTTGAAAATGGATTAGTGTGGAGTATTCCGATTACATTACCTGTTACTGAAGAAGAAGCGGATAAATTAGCTATTGGCGATGACATCGCTTTATATGGCGAAGATGGAGAATTATATGGCACATTGAAATTAGAAGAAAAATATACGTATGATAAGACTAAAGAAGCGCAAAATGTCTACGGTACGACAGATGACGCCCATCCAGGTGTTAAAAAAGTGTATGACAAAGGCAATGTGTATCTAGCAGGTCCAATTCAATTAATCAATCGACCTAAACATGATGAATTCTCTGATTTCCATTTAGATCCAGCAGAAACACGTCAATTATTCCATGATTTAGGATGGAAGACTGTCGTAGGTTTCCAAACAAGAAATCCTGTTCATCGTGCACATGAATATATCCAAAAATCTGCATTAGAAATTGTAGATGGTCTGTTACTTAACCCATTAGTGGGAGAAACGAAAGCAGACGATATTCCAGCAGATGTTCGTATGGAAAGTTATCAAGCTATCTTAAAGAACTATTTCCCTCAAGATAGAGCGCGTTTAGTCATTTATCCAGCAGCAATGCGTTACGCTGGACCACGTGAAGCGATTCTACATGCGACCGTACGTAAGAACTATGGTTGCACACACTTCATTGTAGGGCGTGACCATGCAGGTGTAGGCGATTATTACGGCACATATGAAGCACAAGAATTAATTTCTCAGTTTGAAGATGAATTAGATATTCAAATATTGAAATTTGAGCATGCCTTTTATTGTGAAAAATGCGGCAACATGGCTACAGCTAAAACTTGCCCACACGACGCATCAGAACATGTTCACTTAAGTGGTACGAAAGTAAGAGAAAAATTAAGAAACGGTGAATCATTACCTACTAAATTCTCTAGACCTGAAGTAGCGGAAGTCTTAATTAAAGGTTTAAAACAAAATTAATTCGGAGGGGTTAACATGAGTCAATCAACGAATATTACATGGCACGATTCTGAAGTTACCAAGTCAGATAGACAACAACAAAATGGTCATAAAAGTGTAGTGATATGGTTTACAGGATTATCAGGCTCTGGGAAATCAACCGTATCCGTTGCACTTGAAAAAGCATTGTTCCAATTAGGGAAGCATTCCTATCGCTTAGACGGAGATAACGTCCGTCACGGTTTAAATAACAATTTAGGCTTTAGTCCAGAAGATCGCAAGGAAAATATTCGACGTATCGGTGAAGTGAGTAAATTGCTTGTAGATGCAGGTACAATTGCTATTACAGCTTTTATCTCGCCGTATAGAGCCGACCGTGATGACGTTCGTGCGATTTTAGAGGATGGCGAATTCATTGAAGTATATACAGCGTGCAGCGTTGAAGCATGTGAGCAACGTGACCCTAAAGGCCTTTATAAAAAGGCGCGCGCTGGCGAAATCAAAGAATTTACAGGTATTAGTGCACCATATGAAGCACCACATCAACCAGAAATTACAATTGATACTGAACATCAAAGTGTAGACGCATCAGTTAATACGATTATTGAATACTTGAAAGAAAAGCAATATATTTAATGAAAGCAAGCGTATGAGTCTGGAATATAAATAATATAATGATGCTATTTTGGAAATTTGCAGTAGTTGACTGAACTGAGAATACGCTTAAATCATGCCTTTCTCAGTTCTAGTCATCCTTGTGGGCGAGCCCCAGCAAAGAGAATTTCACAAAGACATGATACAAGCAAATCCAACTGGGAGTGGACGACGAATTTAAAAAATTCTGTTCCACTCCCGTTTTTTGACCTATCTCTTTAAATAAAAGACTGATTTTTGGTAAAATTATGAAAACGTTTTCTTTATAGTGGGAAACGTATTATAAAAATAAGGGGGATTTCACATGCAAGGGGATAGTGTGTGGTTAACAATAATGGGAATATTGATTATTGGCTCAATAGTTGGACTGTTAATCGCTAAAAAGATTAGTCCAGTTGTTGGTATGATATTAATTCCTAGTATTGGCGCTTTACTATTAGGCTACGGTGTTAAAGACTTGGTTAAATTCTTTAATAGTGGTTTAGAATCTGTAATGAGCGTCGTCATCATGTTTATATTCGCAATTATATTCTTTGGTATTATGACAGACAGTGGGCTCTTTAAGCCTATTGTTAAAAGACTGATACTTATGACACGTGGTAACGTCGTTATTGTCTGCGTTGTAACAGCGCTGATTGGTATGTTTGCACAATTAGATGGTGCAGGTGCTGTGACGTTCTTATTATCAATACCTGCATTATTACCATTATATAAAGCGTTAAATATGAATAAATACTTATTAATTCTATTGCTTGCAATTAGTGCTGCAATTATGAATATGGTGCCTTGGGGTGGTCCAATGGCGCGTGTTGCTTCTGTACTCAAAGTGAAAAGTGTCAACGAATTATGGTACGGCATCATTCCGGTTCAATTAATTGGTTTCGTGTTAGTTCTTATCTTTGCAACATACTTAGGATTTAGAGAAAAGAAGCGAATTAAAAAAGCAATTGAAAAAGGTGACTTACAACCTACATTAGACATAGACATTCATCGTTTAGTAAAAAACTATGAACGTGATCAAGACATTAAGTTTCCGGTAAGAGGTCGAGCATTGAAACATGGTTGGGTTATTTGGGCCAACGTGCTTTTAACGGTTATCGTTCTTGTCATGATGTTAGCTAATATTGCGCCACCTGAATTTGCATTTATGATTGGCGTTGCACTTGCGTTAGTGATTAACTTCCCTAATGTCGATGAACAAATGAATCGTTTAAAGGCGCATGCACCAAATGCATTGATGATGGCTGCAGTAATCATTGCAGCTGGTATGTTTTTAGGTGTTTTGGAAGAAACAGGGATGTTAAAAGCCATTGCATTAAGTTTCATTAAGATTATTCCTGATGCTGTAGGACCTTACTTACATATTATTGTTGGTTTCTTTGGTGTGCCACTTGATTTACTTACAAGTACAGACGCTTATTATTTTGCATTACTTCCTATAGTAGAACAAACAGCAAGTCAATTTGGTATTAATCCAGTTTCGACTGCGTATTCAATGGTTATTGGTAATATTGTCGGAACGTTTGTAAGTCCATTCTCTCCAGCCCTGTGGTTAGCGATTGGTTTGGCTGAAGCCAATATGGGCACATACATCAAATATGCCTTCTTCTGGATTTGGGGCTTTGCGATTGTGTTATTGGCTATAGCAGTTTTAATCGGTACAGTTACCATTTAATGCTAGGTATGTGCAAAATGGTATTGTTGAGATATAAATAGAAATTTTGAAAATGGATAATTAAAATACGCATCCCCTTGTAAGTTGACTAATGAACATCTTATAAGGGGATTGTTATAAACGTTAGTATTTGGAAGCATTACAAATTTCAAAAATATATCGTGGTATGGCTCTCTTTTACAATGAGTCTGGGACATAAATAATATAATAATGCTATTTAGCAAATTAGCAGTAGTTGACTGAACTGAGAAGGCGCTTAAATCAAGCTTTTCTCAGTTCTAGTCACCTTTGCAGTCGGGGCCCCAACAAAGAGAATTTCACTAAGAAATTCTACAAGCAAAGCAAGTTGGGAGAGGGACGACGAATTTAAAAGAATTCTGTCCCACTCCCCATTCCTACGATTAGTCAAGTACATATCATTAAAATAAGAATTACTAAACTAAACCGTTCAATTTGAAAATTTTTAAAAATGTGTTAAACTATATTTGAAAATAAATTTGGCTAATGAGGGGCCATTTTATAATAGTA
>NZ_JAESLA010000070.1:0-13809 GCF_017892405.1 Staphylococcus sp. GDY8P85P
TCTCCACTATGTAGGGAGTGGGACAGAATTCTTTTAAATTTGTCGTTCACTCCCAGCTTGCTTTGCTTGTAGAATTTCTTGATGAAATTCTCTTTGCTGGGGCCCCCACTCCCAGCTTGCTTTGCTTGTAGAATTTCTTGATGAAATTCTCTTTGCTGGGGCCCCGCCCGCAAGGATGACTAGAACTGAGAAAAGCTTGATTTAAGCGCCTTCTCAGTTCAGTCAGCTACTGCGAACTTGCAAAATAGCTTCATTATATTATTTATGTCCCAGCCTCGCTCTCTGAAGCATTATTTCTCAGATTTTGACGTTTTGCGTTTTTTAATTAATGCAAGGCCTAGGCCTCCTAAAAGTACTGACCATAACGTTGTGTTTGTATCAGTTTGACCTGACTTTGGTAGTGCCTTTGTTACGTTGTCACTCAAAGTATTTGAATGGTTCACCTTATCAGATACTTCACTTGCATGGTTAGTTATCACTTCATGATGACTTGGAGATTGAGTACTTATCACACTCAAGTTATGATTTTTAGATTTTGTTGTTTGTTGATCACTGCTTTCTTCTTGATAATTGTTATGGACAC
Source organism: Staphylococcus sp. GDY8P85P (assembly GCF_017892405.1). NCBI lineage: Bacteria > Bacillati > Bacillota > Bacilli > Caryophanales > Staphylococcaceae > Staphylococcus > Staphylococcus sp. GDY8P85P. The sequence goes on from NZ_JAESLA010000070.1 coordinate 584, forward strand.
TATGATTCATATTGTGAGAGGTACCTTTATTCTCTACTTCTTTATGTGACTGTGCATTGTTATCTTCTTGATTTGAGATAATCGCGTCACTATCATCTTCATCAATGTCACCACCGACTTCATAAGGTGGTTCTAAGCCCTCATCATTTCCATTATTATCATCAGAAGCATGATTGCCTTCTTCGATACTTGAAGTATCGTTTCCGTTATTAGGATGTTCGCCATTATCTACGTCATGGTTTGTATTTGGTGCTTCATTTTCAGGAGCAGGGTTAACTGAATCATCTTTAGACGCCCCGTTAGTATTTCCCGGGTTATCACTATCTTCTCCATCATCACTTTCTTGATCACCTGTTAAATCTTCTAATTCCCAAGCGGATGTTGTGCCAGATAACTCAAATGACGCAATCAACATTGGTTTACCATTCGGACTGTCTTCAGCACTTTCAAACGTGATGCCCTCAGGTGAAATATCTTTATTATCTGGGTCGTATAAATATTTCACAAAATACGGTTCATTTGGGTTTGTAATATCATAAATCATAATACCACCCACACGTTCTAAACCGACAAAGGCATATGAATGACTACCTACCTTACCAACTACCACATTTTCAGCTTCAGGACCTTTATCATCACTACGGTCATCTACTTTAATGTCATCAGCAGCTTCATAATTAGCATTAAAGCGTTCAGGCAATAAGTCTAAAACGCGTTGCTCAATATCATTACCACTGTCATAAATCATTTCCAAATCAGAGGCTCTTAAGATAGAGAATGAACGACCACCATATGATACCAACGCATTGTATTTCCCATTGGCATCTTTGAACGCATGTGACGTCGTGACTTTCAAACGACCCAATTGTTCGTCATCAAACAAGCCATTCTCCACCATATCATCTAGTTCTGCTTGCGTGTAGCCTTGATAATAACGTGCATCCAATTGAATATCATCTTTCAATTTCTTCACACGTTTTTCCTCAGAATAACCCTCATAATCTTGCGAATCGCCTTCATTTGCGATCAATAAATAGGTTTCACCATTATAGTCATACGTATCGATACCATCTGGCTGCAATAACCCTAATACAGGCACACGTCGCAATTCTGATTTACCATCTTCATCAGACGTATCCATCGCATTTTGGGCAAGTGAATGGTCTTTATACGGTAACCCTTTCACTTGGACGATTTGCCCTTTTGCGATATCAACCTTCGCAATGGCACTGACTTCTTGTAACGTGACATAGGCATATTTACTTTGGCTATCAACCGCAATATATTCTGGTTCAATATTCAAATAGGCATCTTCCGCATTAGGTCCTAAAGCTCGAATACCTTTCTGATGTTCTTCCGTAAACATCGCCGTACGCACATTTTTCGCAGTTACATTTTCAGGACCATTCGTTACATCAATCACTGACACAGAACCTGGTGGGTTGACGGTGTAATCGTCGCTTGGTTCCCCTTCATTGGCTACTAATAAATACTTACCGTCTTTAGAGAAAGTGACCATGTCCGGTAGACTGCCGACCGTCACGTTATTGATATATTCACCATTTGAACCATAAAATACAACATGCCCAGGCTTCGTCTTATCCACTGCTGGCGCCGACACAGCAACATACGCTCCACTCGGATGTACCGTCACGCTTGTTAAATCACCCGCTTCAATTCCATTGTCTTGTAGATAAATGCGCTTCACTAAATTAATAGTGCCATCCTTTCCAGGATGTTTTACATCAATAATATCCAATGCTTCTTTATCGCCATTTACAGAATACGCATAGCCATTCTTTGGATTGTATTTCACAATTTCGGTTCCACCCTTATCGAAATCCGCACCACTTGTATAACGTCCTGTATGCGTGATGTTCAATTGATCTTGACCAGTGCGAGACGCATTCTTTGTACGTTGTGCCGATGTCCATTCAGGTGTTATAGAAAGGATTGCTTTCGGTTGTTGATCTTGCGCGTTCGCATCACGTTGTAACGCATTGAAGAGCACTTGCTTTTGTTGCGAAGACATATGCGTCAGTTGTGATTTAGGCACATCCGCAACTGTGACATCACGCTCTTCTGTAGCCGTTACTTTATTCATTTGCGTTTCTTTTGAAAAAGGGTGTGCGTTCGTACGTGCTACATTTGAGTTTCGTACTTTTTCAGTTGATGTTACGGCATTTTGAGATACATCAGAATGTGCATTTTGGTTAGATTGTTGTGTCGTATGACGTTTTTTTGTTTGTCTGAAGTTAGTCGCTGGTTGCGTTGATTTTTTAGTTTCTTGTGTAGGTGCTTCTTGCGTATTGTTTTGTGATGATGCTTTTTTGGTTTCATGTTGAGGTTGTTCTTGAACTTGTGATTGTTCTGTTTTAGGTTGTTCTTGTGTAGTTGGTGTTTGAGATGTTGTTACATCATTAGATGATTTACTTAGTTGTGTCGTTTCTTTAGTTACTTGTTCTGTTTGATTACTACTTTGATTCTCATTATGTATCGCTTTATCTTCCTCTGTATCCGCTTCTTGAGACGGTACTTGTTCAGTAGATGCTTCTTCCTTAGTTTGAATTTCTTGTGTTGCTATCGCTTTGTTTTGTGGTTGTTCCACACGTTGCGTTGAGGCTTCATGACTCGGTTGTTCCTCGGTTGATTGCGTTTGTTCCGTTGAAACCTTTTCAGAAGTGTTCACCTCATGACTTTCCGCAGCATACGCTTGACCCCCACCTATAAATAATAAACTCCCAACTAGAATAGACGCCGCCCCGATTGAATATTTACGGATCGAATACGCCTCACGCTTATTCCCAAACTGCTTCTTATCCATTAAAAAAATCCCCCTGTAAGATAAAAGTGTATACACCACCATCTTACAAGAGGAATATTTATGGATTATTGGGAGTGAGTAAAGAAATGGTAAAATATTCACTCTCTATGCTACACCTTGACTGTCATCATATATGCTTTCAATAAGTGCTATAATTTCTGAGTCGTCTGGTCCCTGTCTTTTCTCAAATACTTCAATTAACAAAGTATTATATATTTCTCTTATGAATTCTCTTGGTGATTCAGCTGCAAACATTAATTTGAGCATTTTATTAAAATTCTTATGTAAGAACGTTCCATTGAGTATATATTCAAATTCTTCTTTGGAAACACCACACATAATTACATTTTCAATAAATTCTTCTTTAGCTATTCTTAACATTTGTACTGCATCATCTTCTACAAAAGAATCCATTACTTTTTTCGCCGCAAATGTAGAAATAGTCCCACCAATAGTTGCTCCTATAACTGTACCAATGCCTGGGAAAAACATACTACCAAACGCTGCTCCTCCTGCTATACCACCTGACAAGCCAATTCCTGTGGCTACAGTATTTTTAATAAGTTGTTTTTGCGAAATTCTACCTCTCAATACGTTATATACATCAGGTCCAAACATCACAGCTACATTTATCGCAACTAACGTTCCACCTGTAACCGCCTTAGTTGCATTCTTAGAAGTGTTTTGAGCAAATTTACTTGCTATTTTAGTATTGATTAATGTTGTTCCAAGTTTCTTACCTGCTTGGCTTCCAGCAAATTGTGAAGCAATCATAAACGTAAACCCACTATAAGCAATCGGCTTAACAAATGAAATACTGGCCTTTTTAAAAGATTCTTTAGTATCTAGTCCGCTAGTTCTACATGTCCAATAAATCCAAACACTCGATACAATTGCACCTGGCACTGCTGTACTAGCACCATGTATAAAATCTATCCCTGCCGAATATTTAAGTTTTTGAGCTAAAGTTGCAGTTTGTTTTTGACCATTTGCATCTAAGTAAACGGAATGCTTTTTACTATCAAATATACTTGTTTGAGCAATATGAGCTTGATTATAAGTTAGAGCTCCTTTTTTAAGATATTTATACGCATTTTCAGGATTGTTTTCATTAGGAACTGCTCCACCTTTGATTTTTCGTTTCATCTCGTCAAGCGCTTTAGAATATTGATCTTTAGGGACTTCTAAAATCATCATTCTTTTTTCACCATTAATTTCATATGTATACTTAGCCGTTTGATGTTTATCCACGTTATGAAAGGCACTATTAACACTATTTGAAGCTTTTTTATAATATTTTGTTTGAATCAATTTTCCATTAACTATTCTATCTGCACCATTCTTAGAATTATCATATCCTAATCCTTCAGCATTTTTAAATTTCATTCTATCAAATGCCGTTCCAGCGTGTTCCCCTACTACACCATAACCTTTTGCTTTTACTCCATCCCCACTCTCACTAAATCTCGCATTTATTTGAGAACGATTTAAATCTTCATTCATTTGTATGCTAATATTTGAAAATTGAGCATTGCTTGCCGAAGTTGAAAAACTATCAATATTTACATTTCTCTTATTTTTCTCAAAAACATTTTCTAATTTCTCTACTTGTTCATCTTCATTAACTTCTGTCTCAGTGTATAATTTTTTACTTAAAACTTCATTTACTACCTTTGACCAACCAGATTCAATAATAAAGTTTATTTTAATCGCAATTGTGTCTGGTAAATCTTTGATAATTAAATTAGGCCCTTTATAGTAGAGTAAGAAAGATGTCTTACCAATGCGATACTGCTTAAATAAATTTTGAAACGGTATATTAATTTTTTCATTTGTATATTTATCTGTTTTATCATCAGAATTTTTGTTTCTAATTTGTCTATTCAGTACTATTTCATTTGTTGTAATTAAATATCCATACTCCATAAATTTCATTTCATTTTTAGCAGGTTTTGCATTATATATAACTGGAAATACATCTTCAGAAATATTATTTTCCGTTCCCATATTAAAATATTCCGTTCTATTAACTGGAATATCTTCGCCAATCATATCTCCATTAAGTGCTTGATTTTCAATTTGATTTGAAAATTCAATGACATCATTAATAACTGGTTTAATTTGCTTCCAATCAGAAATATTCTTTCTATAAACATAAAAGATTACTCCAGCAGCGATTAATAGAAGAATGACCAAAACTTTAAAGCTTATTGCATATAGAATAATTAACATGATATATAATGCAAACATCATTCCTAGTCCACACACTATCGAGTATGCTAGCGGTAATTTCATTTTCTTGTATAACAATACGCTTAATGCAATAACAAGTAAAAACCCAAAGAACCCCATAATTTATCTCCCTTTAATATTTTTTAATAATTACTTCATTATTATATTTTAACGTTATTTTAATTTCTATAATAAGTTGCAAAAAATCATTTTCATTAATTCAGATTTGATAATAATATTATTTCTCAATAAACTATCTGTCTTTAATATCTTTTTTAGCCAAACCCTATTCACTTGCAAGCTAAGACTATTTATATCAAGAATATCTACACCATCAATCTAAATGTGATTTATAATTGCTTAAATTCCCACTCAACTCACACCAATATTAAAATTTTAAGTCTCTACTTCTACATGTTTTATACAACACTTCATTCTCTTGTGCTATATTTAAACCAAATACTATTTTCTGGGTGATGTTATGAGTTATCAAGGTGAATTGGCGTTAGAGAATGAAGTGATTAAGCAACTAGAATCTCAAGGTTATGAAAGAGTAATCTTAAGAGATCATGACCAATTGGTTAATAATTTCCGTCAAATTTTAAATGAACGAAATATGGACAAACTTAATAATAAACCACTCACTGATACAGAATTTGCACGTTTGATGACTGACATTAGTGACAAGAGTGTCTTTGAAAGTGCAATGCAATTACGTGATAGTTACACACTTGAAAGAGATGACGAGTCAAAGGTGTACTTATATTTCTTAGATACGGAACATTGGTGTCAAAACAAATTCCAAGTTACGAATCAAGTATCAGTCGATGATAAATATAAAGGTCGCTATGACGTGACGATTCTCATTAATGGTCTACCACTTGTTCAAATTGAACTTAAACGTAGCGGTATTGCGATTACACAAGCGTTTAATCAAATTGAACGTTACCGTAAACACAATTACAGAGGCTTGTTCCGCTTCATTCAATTATTTGTTGTAAGTAATAAGAAGGAAACACGTTATTACGCAAATAGTGACAAAGAAATATTCAAAAGCTTTATGTTCTATTGGAGCGATAAAGACAATCGTCGAATTAACAATTTAAAAGAATTTATCCAAGACTTCCTCGACCGTTGTCGCGTGGCCAAAATAATTAGTCGCTATATGATTACAAACGAAACTGATAAACTTTTAATGGCGCTTCGTCCCTATCAGGTATACGCAGTGGAAGCACTCATTAATCGTGCTACCGAAACAAATAATAATGGCTACATTTGGCATACAACTGGTAGTGGTAAGACACTGACATCATTTAAAACGAGTCAAATTCTATCTAGAGATCCTGGCATTAAGAAGGTCATCTTCCTTGTAGACCGTAAAGACTTAGACAGTCAAACACTCGCCGAATTCAATAAATTCCAAATGGATTCAGTTGATTTAACAGTTAATACACATAAACTTTTGAAGCAGCTTGATGATCCTTATCAGAAACTTATTGTTACTACGATTCAGAAGATGTCCAATGCGGTTAAGACTGGTGCTAAAGTGATGGATAAATATAAGGAAGATAAAGTCGTCTTCATCATAGACGAATGTCATCGCACGCAATTTGGCGAAATGCATCGTCTTATTAGACAACATTTCCTTAACGCTCAATATTTCGGTTTCACTGGTACGCCTCGCTTTGAAGAGAATTCAAGTCAAGATGGGCGTGCGACTGCAGATATTTTTGAAAAGTGTTTACACACCTACCTCATCAAAGATGCGATTCGTGATGGCAACGTACTTGGTTTCTCAGTGGAATATATCAGTACATTTGCGCGGGAATTACACGAGATGGACGATACTTATGTCGCTAATATCGATGAAAATGAATTGTGGATGGCTGACGACCGTCTTAAATTAGTAGCTCAACATATGATTGATAATCATCATAAGAAGACGCGTAATCAAATGTATACTTCCATCTTCACTGTACAAAGTATACCGATGGCAATTAAATACTACAAAATCTTCAAACAACTCAAAGAAGAAGGCAAACATGATTTAAATGTTTCTACCATCTTTACTTACGGAGCGAATGAAGATAGTAAACAACAGACGGATAATAAGCATACTAAAGATGAACTTGCCGAAATAATGAAAGACTATAACGCAACCTTCGACAAGAATTATTCACTCGATTCATTCGATGGGTTCTTTAATGACATTTCTAAACGTGTGAAACAAGGTAACCCAGCCGAACGTCTTGATATCCTTATTGTCGTCGATATGTTCCTAACTGGTTTCGATAGTAAGAAGTTAAATACGCTATATGTGGATCGCAACTTGAAATATCATGGTTTAATCCAGGCCTACTCACGTACAAATCGTGTTGAGAAAGAAACAAAGCCTTATGGTAATATCGTTTGTTATCGAAATTTGAAAGACAGTACAGATAGAGCCATTGAGCTCTTTTCACAAACAAACGATACAGATACCGTATTAAGTCCATCATTTGATGTCATATTGTCACAATTCAAGTCAGAGTTAGAACAATTATTCAAACTTGCCCCAACGCCAGATAGTGTAGATGACTTAGAGCGTGAAGAAGACAAGTATCAATTTGTGATGATTTATCGTGCCCTAGCGAGTATTATGCAACGACTTAAAACATTCGACGAATTCTATTTCACAACAGATGTGGTAGGTATTGATGAACAAACGTACGAAGATTATAAGAGTAAATATCTCAATATTTATGATCAAGTCAAAGCAACCAATACTACTGAAAAGACATCTGTTTTAGAAGATATTGACTTTAAAATTGAAGTCCTTAGAAATGATTTAATCAATGTTCAATACATCTTAGACCTTCTTAACAATATCGACTTAACTGATAAAAAACAAACTGAGCGCGTGCGTAATCAAATTAAACAATTATTAGATAAAGCTGACGACGATAAACTTCGACTCAAAGCCGAATTAATTAGAGAGTTCTTAGATAAAGTCATTCCTCAATTAGATGAAGATGCCGTTGTTGAAGATGCTTACTTTAATTTCGAAGAAAAGGTCAAAGAAAAAGAAATTCAAGACTTCGCAGACTCTAAAGAATATCCAGTCGAACTACTTAAAGAAGTCATTAATGAATATGAATTCAGCGGACAATTGGATAATACAGTTGTTGAACAAGGTATTACAGGTGGCTTACTGGTACGTACCCGGAAGATTGAAAACGTCAAATCCTTCGTTCAAGAGACAAGTGAAAAATATGGCGCAGCTAACTGATAAGTTAGGCGGTTTCCCGCTTAACTTATTTTAATTTGTGATTTAAAATAAGAAATAACATATAAAAAAGAAAACAATATATCAAACAATATAACTATTTTTATTAAGGGGGAAACATCAGTGTCAACGACAGAAAAACAACGTCAACAACAAGCTGATCTGCAGAGAAAGTTATGGTCCATCGCCAATGACTTACGCGGAAACATGGACGCAAATGAATTCAAAAACTATATCTTAGGCTTAATCTTCTATCGTTTCTTAAGTGAGAAGAATGAAGAAATCGCTTCAGACTTGCTTAAAGAAGATGGTATCTCATATGAAGAAGCAATGAATAATGATACCTATAAACCTATCGTTGAGAAAGAATTAATCGCACGTATTGGTTTTGTCATTGAACCTCAATACTTATTTAGTAATTTAATTAAAGAAATTGAAAAACAAACATTTCAAATTGAAGATTTAAGCAATGCCGTGAAAAACGTTGAAAACTCTACACGTGGTCACGAAAGTGAAGATGACTTTATCCACCTCTTCGATGACATGGATTTAACATCAAGCCGTCTAGGTAATACAAACGCAAAACGTACACAACTCATCTCAAAAGTAATGGTTCAAATTTCAACACTACCATTCGTACATAGTGACCTTGAAATCGACATGCTTGGTGATGCCTATGAATACTTAATCGGCCAATTCGCAGCGAGTGCAGGTAAAAAAGCTGGTGAGTTCTATACACCTCAACAAGTATCTACAATCTTAGCTAAAATTGTTACAACAGGAAAGCAAGACTTAAAAAGCGTTTACGACCCTACGTGTGGATCTGGTTCCTTACTCCTTCGTGTTGGTGCAGAAGCTAAAGTGCGTCAATACTATGGTCAAGAATACAATAGTACGACATACAACCTAGCTCGAATGAACATGTTATTACATGACGTAAACTACAAACGTTTCCAAATTGAGAATGACGATACGCTTGAAAGTCCTGCCGTTCATGAAGAACGCTTTGATGCCGTTGTGGCTAACCCACCATACAGCGCGAAATGGAGTGCTGATCCATCATTCTTAGATGATGAACGTTTCAGTAACTATGGTAAACTTGCGCCTAAATCTAAAGCCGATTTCGCTTTCATTCAACATATGATTTACCACTTAGATGACAATGGCACTATGGCCGTAGTCTTACCGCATGGTGTATTATTCCGTGGTGCAGCAGAAGGTACCATTCGTAAATATTTAATTGAAGAGAAGAATTACTTAGATGCCGTTATTGGTTTGCCAGCTAACCTATTCTTCGGTACAAGTATTCCAACAAGCATTCTTGTATTTAAGAAATGTCGTGAAGCAAATGACGACGTTGTGTTTATTGATGCTTCTCAATCTTTTGAAAAAGGTAAAAACCAAAACCATCTTACCGATGAAGACGTCAACAAAATCGTTGAAACCTACCGCAATAGAGAAACCATTGATAAATACAGCTACATAGCAACTTTAGAAGAAATTAAAGAAAACGACTATAATCTCAATATTCCAAGATACGTTGACACATTTGAAGAAGAAGAACCAATCGATCTAGACCAAGTCCAACAACAACTCGCAGACATCGATAAAGAAATCGCTGAGATAGAATCAGAAATCAACGAATACCTCAAAGAACTAGGAGTGTTAAAACATGACTGAACCACAAAATACTCCAGAACTCAGATTTCCAGAGTTTGATGATGAGTGGAAAGACTATCAACTTCAAGATGTAATCAAAGTTAATTCAGGAAAAGACTACAAACATCTAAACTCAGGTACATATCCAGTTTATGGAACAGGAGGTTACATGCTAAGTGTTTCTAATTATTTATATGAAAATGATGCTATAGGAATTGGACGAAAAGGTACTATCAATAAACCATTCTTATTAAAAGGTCCATTTTGGACTGTAGACACGTTATTTTATTGCACTCCCTTAAATAAAAATAATTTATATTTTATATTAAGCTTATTTAAAAAAATAAATTGGAAAAAATATGATGAATCCACTGGTGTTCCTAGTTTGAGTAAAGTAACTATAAATAAAGTTAAATGTAAAATACCTCCCACTTTAGAACAAATTAAAATCGGCAAATTTTTTAGCAAACTCGATCGCCAGATTGAGTTAGAAGAAGAGAAACTTGAGTTGCTTGAAGAACAGAAAAAAGGATATATACAAAAAATATTCTCACAGGAATTAAGATTTAAAGATGATAATGGATGTTATTATTCTAATTGGGAAATGAAGAAATTAGATAAGATAGCATATTATAGAAGAGGTTCATTCCCACAACCTTATGGAAATAAAGAGTGGTATGATGAATTAAATGGCGAACCATTTGTTCAAGTTGTTGATGTGGATAAAAATATGAAATTACATGAACAAACGAAACAAAGAATTAGTGACTTAGCAAAACCGAAGAGTGTTAAAGGATATAAAGGTGATGTTGTAGTCACTTTACAAGGAAGTATAGGGCGTGTAGCTATTTTACAATATGACGCATATATTGATAGGACGTTGTTACTAATTAACTCTTTTAAAATAGATATCAACAAGAACTATTTTAAATATGCTCTTTATTTACTATTTTTAAAGGAAAAAGAAAAAGCTCCTGGAGGTACTATTAAAACAATTACTAAAACAGTGCTTTCAAATTTTATAATCAGTGTGCCATCAATTAAAGAACAAGTGAAAATAGGAAATTTTTTAGAGAGATTAGATTATCTAATTGAAAAACAGTCTTCAAAAGTCGAATTATTAAAACAACGCAAACAAGGACTCTTACAGAAGATGTTTGTGTAATTCTGATAAAGTCCTATTATGTTAACTAAAATTCCCAAAAATATAAAAAGTTAGCCACATATTTAAAAGCTAACTTTTTATATTCAACTTGGTAAAATAATTTTTCACCGTGATGATTACATATATTCAGATAAAGATAATTTTTTAGTGCTCAGTATTATATCTTCATCTAGTTTATTCTTGTTTTTTAATTCATCTATTTTACTTATAAACATTTTCTTAAATTCGTCATTAAAGCATATTTCATATAATCTAATTTCTCTTTTCTTGCCGTCACTTCTTAAACTTATTCTCACAAAATTTTTATTAATATAACCAGCTAATTCTTCATTATTAAATTCAAAAATTTCAAATAAATCTGTATCAATATTTATATGCTTTGATATATATTCATAATAATAAGTATATAAATAAAAAACTATGTTAGGTTTTGAACAGTTTTTAATATCTATAGAATTAAATTCAAGTGTTTCAACTACTAACTTTATTTGTTTCTCTTGCAGTTCGTCCGATCTAGCAGGCACAAATTTAGGTAGTAAGTCTAACTTTTGTGAAACATCTATATTATTATTAACTTTTATGATATCTGAATATTGTTTATCTGGTTCCATTTCAAACTTCACTCTTAGATTAGTAATTAATTTGTAAATTAACGAATCAGCATATCTAAATTTTTTATTATAATCATTTTCAGAGAGATAGGCCATTTTTCCCATTAAATTAGTATATAAATTTCTATCTTTAACCACATTTTGGTCTAAAAAACTATCACTTAAAAAATAATAAAACCTTTCTAATTCATCATTATTCTCATTTACAATTTGTATTGATTCATCAATATCAGAAATTATAAAATTATGAACAAATTCATTTGTTATTATTGAGGTTTGATTGCTTTCTATTTTATAAATAACAAAATTTATTTGTTTAGATATTGATGGATAATTGAGCTCTGTATAATTCTCATTATGAAAAAGATTATACACAAAGGACGTGAATTTATAATCACTTTTCAGTCGATTCTTTTCAAATACATTTTGAATTAAAATTTTATTGTCTCTTTTTACGTATGTTTCTTCTAATTCTAAATCATTACTATATATTATATCTAAATTTTCTTTTATAAAATTATATTCTACTTGATGGAATTGATATATATAACTAATAGCCAATAATTCGCTATAATTTATATTAGTATTACTTCTCTCTTCATAATGATATTTAAATAAATTAAGTAATTGTTTAGCTTCTCGAAATGTCCTCTTTTCATTTATGAATATATCTCTAACTATATTCATAATTAAAGTATTGTCTGAATTATACTTTTCAATTGGAACTATTTTCTCTATCTCATTATTTACAAAATTCCAAACATTAAAAGAATCTGTTTTATCTGGCATATATTGAATGTTATTCAATATTTTTTGAACAAATAAATCATCGATATCAGCAATTATTCTTTCATAATCTCCAAGTACAATAATCAAAGAATTTTCAAATATATTTATGCTTGAAATATAACTATATAAAATCTGCCTATTTTGATTATCTATTCTATCAAAATCATCAATAATAAATATAGGTACACGTTTTTTTATAAATCCCCGACATAAATATTGAAATATTTTTTCTATCGAAAGTTTATCTTTTACAAACGTAAGAATACTACTAATTAAAAAGGCAATTAACCACATTAAGATATTTACAGTATTAAATGGGCTAATATTTTTCCAAAGAGATACTATATATTGAAAGGTTGCAAGAACAACCACCAAAGCTAGTGGTAAAAATTTAATCACCCAAAATTTTATTGGGCATGCTTGTAAATATACATAGGAATAAAAACTTTCCATATTTACATTGTCCCAAAAATTTAATCTTATAAACTTTCTTTTAGATAATTTATTGCTTTCATTTTCCAGTAAGTTATTTTCAACTAAATTAATAAAACTACTTTTTCCTATTCCCCATCTACCATTTAACAGTACTGTTCCTTTATAATTGCTATTTATATATTTATCTACAAAGTTTTTTACATCGTTATCTAGTTTTAATTCATCAAGTCAAGTCCAGACTCCTGT
>NZ_JAESLA010000071.1:0-92406 GCF_017892405.1 Staphylococcus sp. GDY8P85P
CAATTTATTATAGAGCCAAAAGAATTCGCTTTGAATTCTTTATCCACTCCCACTACAACATTATTGAGTTAACTCAGCTAAACATATGAACTAAAATCGTTCAATTCATAATTACGAATTGACTATTTAACTTCCATTCATCTATAAATGTGATGAATGAATGCATCATTTACTCTTCCATATTTGTATTTACTACTTCTTCAATCATGTCCCATTCTTCATCTGTTTCGATAGGTACTAATTTACCACCATCGCCTGATTCATCAGGTTCATTTATCATTGGAATAAGTTCAATCATATCATCGTCGTCTGATTGTGCGCCCTCTTCTGCTAAGATAACATATTCCTTTTTGAATTCTGGATGGTAAAATTCTAACATTTTGCGATATAAAACTTCATTACCATTTTCATCAAATAAAGTTAATAATTCTTCTTCATTGCTAATATCTAATTCTACGTCATGGTTATGGTCATGATTATGTTCAGTCATCTTTATATCTCCTTTATTGGATTGAGTCTAAATAGCCTTGCAATATAAATACTGCTGCCATTTTATCAATTACTTTTTTTCTTTTTTGTCTTGAAACATCTGCTTCAAGTAATGAACGCTCTGCTGCCATAGTACTTAATCGTTCATCCCACATTATAATCTCTATATCAGGTAAGCTTTCTTGAAGTAACTCCTTATATTTTAACGAAGCTTCTCCACGAAAGCCAATAGAATTATTCATATTCTTTGGTAAACCAATCACTACAGAACCAACATGATGTTCTTTAATGATAGCTACCAATTGATCTATACCGAAATCTTCTTGTTCCTCGTTAATTCTTAGAGTGTCCAATCCTTGGGCAGTCCAACCCATTAAATCGCTAATAGCAATGCCAACTGTTTTACTACCTACATCTAAACCTAAAATTTTATGCGTTAACATGGACTATTTCTTGTTCTCTTTTAAGTAATTTGAAACGAGTTCTTCCATAATAACGTCACGATCAATGTGTCGAATTTGATTTCGGGCATCATTTTGACGAGGTATATAGGCTGGATCTCCAGAGAGTAAATACCCAACGATTTGATTGACAGCATTGTAACCACGTTCTTCTAATGTTCGGTGTACATTATTTAACACAGTTTCGACATTATCTTTAGGAATTTCTTCATAGTCAAACTTCATAGTTTTATCAATATTATCCATAGGTGCGACACTCCTCTATAACGGTTTATCTTACATACACCAATTTTACACTAGTTGATTACAAAGTTATAGTTTTTTAATGTAATCTTTAATAAAGCGTAATGCTTCTGAGATATTTTCAGGTTGCGTACCGCCACCTTGAGCCATATCAGGGCGACCGCCACCTTTACCACCAACGATAGGTGCCATGTTTTTAATAATATCCCCAGCTTTGATGCTGTCAGTTTGTTCTTTAGGTACAGTTGCGATTAATGACACTTTATCTCCTAAATTACTTGCTAAGATAATGATAGCATCTTGTTGTTTAGATTTAAAATCATCCATTGTTTGTCTGATTTCTTTAGCATTTGATACCTCGACTTCTGTAGCTAATACTTTAAATCCATTTATATCTTCAATTTGTTCCTCAATATTACCCATCTTAAGTGCTGTAATTTCTTTGTTGCGTTGCTCTAATTGTTTATGAAGTTGTTTTTCTTCTTCTTGTAACTGCACAATTTTATCAAAAACTTGATTGTCAGATTTTACTTTAACTTGATCTTTAACAGCATTAAATTTCGTTTGAATATCCTCTAAATAAAGGAATGCTGACTTACCAGTCAATGCTTCAATACGTCTAACACCCGCACCTGTTCCTGACTCGCTAACAATTTTGAAAAGACCAATTTCAGCAGTGTTACTTACGTGAATACCACCACATAGTTCTATTGAAAATGGCGCCATATTTACAACGCGTACAATATCACCGTATTTTTCACCGAATAAAGCCATAGCACCCATTTGTTTAGCTTCATCAATTGGCATTTCTTGAATATTAACTGAAATACCTCTCCAAATTTCTTCGTTAACACGTCTCTCAACACGATCTATTTCTTCTTGACTCATAGGACCAAAATGTGAGAAGTCAAAGCGTAAACGTTCACTTTCGACTAAAGAACCAGCTTGATTAACATGTTCTCCTAGTACCTCTTTTAAAGCAGCGTGAAGTAAGTGAGTGGCACTGTGATTTTTTTGAATATCTTTTCTTTCATCTCTATTTACACTTGCATCTACATTACTATTAATAGTAACTTGGCCGAATTGGACTACACCTTGATGTAAATTTTGACCATTAGGTGCTTTAGTTACTTCGGTTACTTCTATTTCAAAGTTTTCATTGCCTACGGTTCCTTTATCCGCTACTTGTCCACCACTAACTGCATAAAATGGTGTTTCTTCCAAAATGAAGTAAACTGTTTCTCCAGGCTCAGCACTTTCAACTGATTCACCATTATAAATTAAATCTGTTAATGTTGTTTGATAATCTGTCGTTTCATAGCCAACGAATTTACTATTTGTAGTAATATTTTTGAGCACTTCACTTTGAATTTGCATTGATTGTGAACTTTGACGTGCTTCTCGAGCTCGTGTACGTTGTTGTTCCATTTCTACTTCAAATGTAGCCATATCTACAGAAATGCCTTCTTGACTAGCTAATTCTTCAGTTAATTCAATTGGGAAACCATACGTATCATATAATTTAAAAGCATCTGATCCGTTAATTTCATTTGTTGAATCTTTGGCTTTAGCTAGTAAATTATTTAAAATTGCTAAACCTTCTTGAAGTGTTTCGTGGAAACGTTCTTCTTCAGATTTAATTACACGTTTAATAAAATCTGCTTTTTCTTTAACGTTAGGGTAATAAGGTTCCATAATGTCTGCAACAATATCAACCAATTTATACATAAACGGTTCATTAATGTCTAATGTTTGACTGAATCGAACCGCTCTACGTAGAAGTCGACGTAATACATAGCCTCTTCCTTCGTTTGCAGGTAATGCACCATCAGCTATTGCAAATGCAATCGTACGAATATGGTCTGCGATGACTTTAAATGCTATATCATGCTCACTATTTTCTAAATACGTTTTGCCAGCGACATTTTCAACTTCATTAATAATTGGCATGAATAAGTCTGTTTCGTAATTAGTACGTACATTTTGAGACACTGATGCCATACGTTCAAGACCCATACCAGTATCAATATTTTTATTTGGAAGTGGTGTATACGTATTGTCTTTATTATGATTAAATTCACTAAAGACTAAATTCCATACTTCTAAATATCTTTCATTTTCTCCACCTGGATACATTTCTTCGGCTGGATCATCTTGTCCATATTCGTCTCCACGGTCATAGAAAATTTCAGTATTTGGACCAGAAGGACCTTCACCAATATCCCAGAAGTTACCCTCAATTCTGATAATGCGACTTTCTTCTAAGCCAATTTCTTCATTCCAAATACGATAAGCTTCTGTATCTTCTGGATGAATAGTGACATATAATTTTTCTGGTTCCATTCCCATCCATTTTTCACTTGTTAAAAACTCCCATGCAAAATGAATAGCTTCTTTTTTGAAATAATCGCCGATTGAAAAGTTACCTAGCATTTCAAAAAATGTATGATGTCTTGCAGTAAATCCAACATTTTCGATATCGTTGGTTCTGATTGCTTTTTGAGAATTAACAATTCTAGGCTTTCTAGGTGTTTCTCTGCCATCAAAATATTTTTTTAACGTTGCTACACCAGAATTAATCCATAATAATGAATCATCATCAATCGGTACTAATGGTGCTGAAGGTTCAACCATATGTCCTTTTTCAACAAAGAAATCAATATATTTTTGACGAATTTCACTAGCCTTTAAATTTTTCATTATTTACACTCCTATTTCACCAATTTATTAAGAAAATAAAACAAAAAACGTTCATCCTCAAAAAAGGGACGAACGTTCTCGCGGTACCACCCTAGTTATAAATGGTCTATCCTTAACCGATAAAATATCGTTAGGCAGAATACAATTATCACTCAAATTCAATATGAAAATAACATGAAGTAGCGTTCAACAATATACATTGCACTTTACACCAACCAGTACATCTCTATATAAGTATGTATTGTCTACTCATCTTCATGCGAACTTAAGATTATTTTAAGTATTTTCAAGCTAAATGTCAACGCTCAGCAAAATCGTATGGGGATACATCACCCATATTAATCATTGGATTAATTTGATATATTGTAGATTCGCTTAAAATAATTTCTTTTTCCTCTACTTCTAAATTCAACTTTTCATCTGTATCTATTGATGAATTATCATTATTTTGATGGCGGTTAGCATGATTATTATCAATTTCAAAATAGCTTAAAATTAATTGGCAAAGTTGCGTCTGACGTATTTGACCTTGGGTGTTTAAACCTATATCGAATGCCTTAGGATCACCGAGTAAAACAAGTGATTGTTTTGCCCTAGTGAGTCCTGTATACAAAATAGGTCTTTGCAACATTCTAAAATACTGCTTTACAATTGGCATGATGACTATCGGAAATTCAGAACCCTGTGATTTATGGATAGATGTACAATAAGCATGTGTTAATTCAAGTAAATCCTGTCTTGTGAAGGTGATTTCATTCCCCTCAAAGTCTACTACAAGCACATCTTTGTTAAGTGCATTTTCTTTTGCCCAAAAGATTCCAACTATAACACCAATATCACCATTAAATATATTATCGTTAGGTCGATTGACTAATTGTAATACTTTATCCCCTTTACGAAATTTGATATCACCGAACTCTATTTCGCGCGTATCATCTTCCTTAGGGTTTAATATATCCTGCAACACTTGATTTAATCGTTTTATACCTGCACTACCTTTATACATCGGTGCTAACACCTGAATATCACTCATGTCATACCCTTTATTTACAGCACTTGATACTACTTTCTCAACAACTGAAGGTATTTGTTCTACGCCACAATTAATAAAACTTCTATCATGATAACGTTGTGAAATATCGATAGGTTCCCCATGCTTCATTCGGTGTGCTAAATCAATGATACTAGAGCCATCTTGTTGACGGTAAACTTCAGTTAAATTTACACGTGGAATTGCTTTAGAATCGATTAGATCTTTAAATACTTGCCCTGGTCCAACTGATGGCAATTGATCTTCGTCACCAACAAATACCACCTGTGCATCTAATGGCACTGCACTTAGAAACTGATGAAATAACCAAGTATCCACCATCGACATTTCGTCAATAATGATAAGTTTAGCTTTTATTTCATTATCTAATATATCTTCAGGTTGAGTATCCTGATTCCACCCAATTAAGCGATGTATTGTCATCGCTTCAAGTCCTGTTGACTCTTGTAAACGCTTAGATGCACGACCAGTTGGTGCAGCTAAAACGACTGGATAATCATCATCTTGATAATCAGAATAATTTAACGATAGGCCATGTATTTCAGCATATAATTCAACAATTCCTTTGATTACCGTTGTCTTTCCTGTACCAGGGCCTCCTGTCAACAGCATAATTTTAGAATTAATAGCAGTTTGCAAAGCTTCTTTTTGAGATGGTGCATAATTGACATTATTGCTATCTTCTATTTCCCCTATATGCAATTGTAAATCAGATTGTTCTATTTCTTTTAACTTGTTCTTATAGGTTTGAATGCGATATAAATTTTGAACACTTTTCAATTCAGAATAATATAAACTAGGAATAGCAACACGATGATTATCAAGAATTAATTTGCTTTCTTCTGATAAATTTTGTAGAACATCTTCTAATTGTTGTTGCTCTATGGCCTCACCTTGCTGTTTGTTACTTAGAATTTGTTGCGTTACGTCGATGATATAGTCGTTTGATAAATACGTGTGACCTTGCTTAATGCATTCTTCTTCAAGTGTATATAACAATCCAGCTTTTAATCTTTCTTGATCATTAAAGGCAATCCCATTATTTCGCGCTAAAATATCAGCCTTTTGAAAACCAATTCCTTTAACATCATATACGAGTTGATATGGATTATTCTCAAGTACTTGAAGGGTGTCAGATTGATAAAATTGATAAATCGTCATTGATAATTTAGGTCCAAAGCCTAAATCATGTAGTCGAATCATAATTTTTTCGGACTCTTGATTGGCATTGATTTGATCAGCAATCTGCTTTTGTTTCTTTTTAGGTAAATTGGAAACTTTTTCTAAAACAGATGCATCAGACATAATATCATTGATCGCATTTTCACCAAGCGTGTTCACTATATTTTGAGCAGTCTTTTTTCCTATACCTTTAAACAAATCACTCGATAGATATGTAATGATTGCATCTTTAGTTTGTGGTACTTCTTTCTCAAACGTATCAGCCTTCAGTTGCTTACCGTAACGTGGATGCTCTACAACTTGACCTTTAAAAGTGTATACGTCTCCTTCAACAATATTTGGAAAGAACCCTACAACAGTTGGTAAATTACCAAATGATTCATTTGTTTCAATTGTATCCACTTTAATCACTGTATAAAAATTATCATTATTCTGAAATAAAATAGCATCTACAGTACCTTTAATCATTGAATAATCAAATAGTGTAGGGTCTGACATATTACTCCTCCTCGTTCTTTATTGCTTCAAAGGTCTTCTTAGCATGTTGGCTTAATAGGTGTTCTGGATCAATAGATATAGCCTTATCAAAATATGATATAGCTAATTCAACATCTTCTGTATGCATATATATAGCTAAACCAAGATTATATAGTGCATCTACATGTTGTGAGTCTATTGATAGCACTAACTTTAATTGTTGAATAGCTTGTTCAAACATTTCTAAATGACATAATGCTAACCCATATTGAAATTGAACTTCAGCATCACGATTAGGTTCTAATTCTGCTGCAGTCATAAAGAAAGGTAACGATTCTTTAGGTGCATCTAATTGATTAAATGACATCCCAATCATGTAATTCGTATCTATTTTATCCATATCGTATTTAGATGCCAATTGATATAGCTTAATGGCATCGCGGTATTTACCTTGATCATAGTATAGATTAGCTAAATTATAATATACAGGTCCATTTTTATCATCAATTGTAAGCGCTCTTTGGAAAAATCTTTCAGCCTTTTCCACTTCATTAACGTCAGCGAGTACGATTCCTGCATTAATATAATTTTCAATTGTATTCGGTTCTTCTTCTATGTTTTCGAATAGTGCTTTTAATGCATCTTCAAGTTGACCGTCTTGAATCCATTTATAAATGGTTTCTTGTTTCGTTATCATATTTTCACCCAATTCTTTAATCATCGTTTGTATTGATTTAAACGTAAAAATAAAGATGGAGTAGTATGTGAAATCTTAGATGATTTCATTACACTCCACCCTTTGTTTTTTTAATTAAACAACATAACTCAATTGACCTGTTGTTTTAAATACATCATCGATTGTTGCGCCACCTAAACAAACTTCCTCATCGTAAAATACAACCGCTTGTCCTGGCGTTATCGCACGTACTGGTTCATCAAATGTTACACGTAAGGCATCCTGACTTTCACGTTTAACAAACACTTTGGTATCTTTTTGGCGATATCTAAATTTAGCAGTACATTCAAATCCATTTTCTAAATCAACTGGATTAACGAATGAGAAATCAGATGCAATAAGATAATCACTATAGAGTGCATCATGATGGAAACCTTGTTCAACATATAAAATATTATCTTTTAAATTCTTGCCAACTACAAACCATGGATCACCGTCTCCGCCAATTCCAAGACCATGTCTTTGACCAATAGTGTAATACATTAATCCACTATGCATACCTTTCTTTTCTCCATCCAATGTACGCATTTCTCCAGATTGAGCCGGTAAATATTGTGATAGGAATGTTTTAAAATTACGTTCTCCAATAAAACATATGCCAGTTGAGTCTTTCTTCTTAGCCGTTGCTAAATCTTGTTCTTCAGCAATTTTTCGAACTTCTTTTTTCTCAATATCACCAATTGGGAACATCACTTTTGATAATTGTTGTTGTGACAATTGATTTAAGAAATAGGTTTGATCTTTATTATTATCAATACCTCTTAACATTTCCACATGACCATCGTCATGACGACGTATTCTTGCATAATGTCCGGTTGCCACATAATCAGCACCTAATTTAAGTGCATGCTCTAAAAATGCTTTAAATTTAATTTCTTTATTACACATAACATCCGGATTAGGTGTGCGTCCTTTTTTATATTCATCTAGGAAATAAGTGAAGACTTTATCCCAATATTCCTGTTCAAAATTAACCGCATAATATGGGATGCCAATTTGATTACATACTGCGATGACATCATTATAATCTTCAGTTGCTGTACAAACACCATTCTCATCAGTGTCGTCCCAGTTTTTCATAAATATTCCAATAACATCATACCCTTGTTCTTTTAAAACATGGGCAGTGACTGAACTATCAACTCCACCAGACATACCAACAACTACACGTATATCTTTGTTTGACACATTTATTCCTCCTTAAATTTATGATATATTTTATGAATTTCAGCAACGATATATTTAATTTCTTGTTCAGTTGTTAATTCGTTAAAACTAAATCTTACAGAGTGTTTCGCACGCTCTTCATCTTCATACATTGCTGCTAGAACATGTGAAGGTGTAGTTGAGCCAGCTGTACAAGCTGAACCCGACGATACATAAATATTTGCTAAATCCAGAAGTGTTAACATCGTTTCCACATCTATAAATGGGAAATACAAATTGAGTATATGACCAGTTGTGTCTACCATTGAACCATTGACCTCAAACGGTATTGCTCGTTCTTGCAAACTAACTAGAAATAATTCCTTTAACTGCATTAAATGTAAATTATTTTGATCTCTATTATCATTTGCTAGTGCTAACGCTTTAGTTAAGCCTACAATTTGTGCCACATTTTCTGTACCGGCACGTCTTTTAGTTTCTTGTTCCCCACCTAACTGTGAATACACAATTGGTGTTTGGTCTCTAACTAATAGTACACCCACGCCTTTTGGACCACCAAATTTATGCGCCGTTAAACTCAAAGTATCCATTTTAAAATCTTCAAAGCTGACATCTAAATGTCCAATTGCTTGAACAGCGTCAACATGCAACAAAGCATTCGATTCGCTAACGATATCTTCAATATCATACATTGGTTCTACAGTTCCAACTTCATTATTAACAAACATTATCGAAACTAAGATTGTATCACTCGTTAATGCTTCTTTAAGTTGATCTAAATCCACTGTACCTGTATCATCGACATCTAGATAAGTCACATCAAAGCCTTCTTTTTCTAATTGTTCAAAGACGTGTAGAACTGAATGATGCTCGATTTTAGTAGTGATAATGTGATTTCCAAGATGCTGATTGGCATAGACTAACCCTTTGATAGCAGTATTATTTGATTCAGTAGCGCCACTTGTAAATATAACTTCACTTGGCTTTGCATTTAGTAAGTTAGCAACTGTTCTTCTTGATTCATCTAAATAACGACGTGCGTCTCTTCCAATTGAATGAATAGATGATGGATTTCCGAAATGTGACTTGTAAATTGCCATCATTTCTTCTACAACCTCTGGTTTGACCGGTGTAGTTGCAGCATAATCTGCATATACTTCCATTATTAAGTACACTCCTCACAATATTATCAATGTTCCTATAATAGCACCTGTAAACAATTTTTTCTATATAGTTGTTTATAAACATATAACGTTCTATTAATTTTCATTTTAACATTCAATTAGAAACAAATTTAACCTATTCAATAATAAATTTGTAAAAATGGAATTAATAATACGAATAGACGCAACATTTTTATCTATTCACGTTATAAATATATAAAGTGAGATGGGAGTGGGACGGAATTCTTTTTTAATTCGTCGTCCGCTCCCAGCTTGCTTTGCTTGTAGAATTTCTTAATGAAATTCCCTTTGTTGGGGCCCCTGACCAGAACTGAGAAAAGCTTTGTTNNGCGCCTTCTCAGTTCAGTCAGCTACTGCGAATTTGCAAAATAGCTTCATTATATTATTTTTGTCCCAGCCTATGTATTGTGATTAACGAAAGTTAACTTAATTTTACAATTTTTTGCAACTTTGAGCATTTCAATATCACTCTATCATTGCGCTTGTTAAACTTAAGCATACTAAATATATTTGAGGAGATGAAATTTGTGGGTAATATTAAGGTATCTGCATTAAATTTAGTTCCAATTAAAGAAGGTCAAAGTGATAAAGAGGCCATTGAGGACATGGTTAGTTTAGCTCAAGAACTAGATTCACTTAATTATGAGCGTTATTGGATTGCAGAGCATCATAATGCACCTAATTTAGTAAGTTCTGCTACTTCTCTATTAATTCAACATGCACTTGAACACACACACCGTATCAAAGTTGGATCTGGAGGTATCATGTTGCCAAACCATGCGCCATTGATTGTTGCTGAACAATTTGGAACAATGGAGACACTCTTTCCAAATAGAGTTGATTTAGGTTTAGGAAGAGCACCAGGTACAGATATGATGACTGCAAGTGCGTTACGACGTGATCAACATAATGGTGTTTACGAATTCCCTGAAGAAGTTGAACAATTACAAACTTATTTCGGACCTGGTAACAAACAAGCTTATGTAAGAGCGTATCCTGCAGTAGGTAAAAATGTACCATTATATATTTTGGGTTCTTCTACAGATTCAGCGCATTTAGCTGCACGTAAAGGATTACCTTATGTTTTTGCAGGTCATTTTGCACCTCAACAAATGAAAGAGGCTATGCAAATTTACAAAGAGTTGTTCGAACCTTCAGATGTGTTAGATCAACCATATATGATTGTATGTTTAAATGCGATTGTAGCCGAAACCGATGAAGAAGCCGAATACTTAGCAAGTACTTTAGCACAAGTATTTATTGGCATTGCGCGTGGTAGAATGCAGCCAGTACAACCACCGACAAATGATTTACAAGCGCTTTTAACACCTAGAGAATATGAAATGGCTCAACAAAGATTCAACGATTCGTTAATTGGTTCTG
The DNA here is from genome assembly GCF_017892405.1 of Staphylococcus sp. GDY8P85P. Taxonomy (NCBI): domain Bacteria; kingdom Bacillati; phylum Bacillota; class Bacilli; order Caryophanales; family Staphylococcaceae; genus Staphylococcus; species Staphylococcus sp. GDY8P85P. Next base: position 11,074 of record NZ_JAESLA010000071.1, read on the forward strand.
AAGAAACCGTAAAAGAAAAATTAGAATCATTTATTGAGGAATATGGAGATATTGATGAATTAATGGGCATTAGTTATATTTATGATCAAGATAAACAATTTGAATCGTTTAAACGTTTACACAATGTAATCGAAAAATTAAACCAATAGTTGGTATACAAAGTAACGTAAGGTAATTTAAATCATTATGAGCATATAGAATGTAATTTGAGAGTAGGACAATAATCAATTTGGATTCATTGCCCCTCTTTATATGTTTTTAGGTATCCCCTAATAATTGATTAAAGAGTGGCATTGAAAAATAATTAAAACACATCGTTATGTAAATCCTTATCAAAAAGTATGCCAAAAACGTAATAGCATATATAAATAAGCCAGTAAAAGCGACATTGTGATGTGCTTTTACTGGCTATATTTTTAGGAATGTTATCCTATACTTGTAAAATTTAATTATTTATCTTCTTTTTTATCATCGTTGCCTTTTTCAGTATATTCATTGATTTTATCTTTAGCTTTATTAACTTGTTCGTTATCGCTATTTTTAAATTTTTCTGCTGCATCTTTCGCTTTATCCATGAATCCCATAATGAAATTCTCCTTTCAAATTTAAAAATAATTATCGATCAAGCATTGCGTGCATTCTGAGATACAAAAAATCAATGTATCTATACTGTTGTATTAACTGTTTACCACTTACAACTTATTATAAACATTTATTTAAAATTAAATATAAAACATGTAACCATCAAGTTTATCATCAGTTTCAACATAATCTGCTAAATATTTTAAAGTGGTATTATCTAATACTTCTCTAACTGCATCTCTCATACGTAACCATAACTGTTTTTGTGCAGGTGGCTCTGATTCAATACTTTCTACTATTGTTATAGGACCTTCTAATAAGCGAATAATATCGCCTGCTTTAATTTCGTCAGCTGGTACTCTTAGTTGATAACCACCTTTAGCACCACGAACACTTCGAATTAAACCAGCATTTCTTAAAGGGCCAACTAATTGTTCGAGATATAAATCACTCAAACTATTCTCTTCAGCAATTGACTTTAAAGATACGCATCCTTGCCCTTCTCTTTTAGCAAGGGAAATCATTAAAGTTAAGCCATATCTCCCTTTCGTTGATATCTTCATAACATAACCTCACTTAATTCGAATAATATATAATACCATTCTAGCATTTTTTCAGTTAAGATAGTAATAGAAAGGTGTGAAAATCGTGACTACTGAACCTTTAGCCTCAAGAATGAGACCTACTAATATCGATGAGATAATCTCTCAACAACATCTAGTGGGACCTAGAGGCATCATTAGACGTATGGTTGAAACTAAGAGATTATCTTCAATGATATTTTACGGACCACCAGGAATTGGTAAAACAAGTATCGCGAATGCAATTTCTGGTAGTACTGAATATAAATTTAGACAATTAAATGCGGTTACTAATTCAAAAAAAGATATGCAAATGGTTGTTGAAGAAGCTAAGATGTCTGGACAAGTCATTCTTTTATTAGATGAAATTCACCGATTAGATAAAGCTAAGCAAGATTTTTTATTACCTCATTTAGAGAATGGCAAAATCGTTTTAATTGGAGCGACAACCTCTAACCCTTACCATGCTATTAATCCCGCTATTCGTTCTAGAGCTCAAATATTTGAGTTATACGCTTTAGATCACAATGATGTGCGACTTGCTATTGAGAGAGCACTTAGTGATTCAGAACGTGGATTAGCTGACTATAAACCTGTAGTTGATGAAGATGCATTAGACTATTTTGCTACTCAAAGCCAAGGTGATGTTAGAAGTGCATTGAATGCGCTCGAGCTGGCTGTCTTAAGTTCACCAATAGTTGATGAAAATAGACATATCACACTTGAGGATGCTAAAGATTGTCTTCAAAAAGGTGCTTTTGTCAGTGATAAAGATGGAGATATGCATTATGATGTTATGAGTGCATTTCAAAAATCGATTAGAGGTAGTGATGTTAATGCCGCGCTTCATTATTTGGCAAGATTAATTGAAGCTGGCGATTTACCAACAATTGTTAGACGCTTATTAGTCATTAGTTACGAAGATGTAGGCTTAGCTTCCCCTAATGCAGGACAACGAACCCTTGCAGCTATTCAATCAGCAGAGCGATTAGGATTTCCAGAAGCGAGAATTCCGCTTAGTCAAGCAGTTATTGAGCTATCGTTATCGCCTAAATCAAATTCAGCTATTACATCAATTGATAATGCACTAAGCGACATCCGCCAAGGAAATATAGGTCAAATACCGAATCATTTACGAGATGGCCATTATACCGGTGCTAAAGCGTTAGGTCGCGCCACTGGTTATAAGTATCCTCACAACTATGAGAATGGTCATGTCGTACAACAGTATTTACCTGATAAACTAAAAGATAAAGTCTATTATCAACCTAAAACAACCTCAAAAAGTGAACAACAATTTAAAACTATATATGATAATTTAAGAAATCAAAAATAACAAAAGACTATGAATTACACGAAGCCAATGCAATGTATTACTGGCATTTCGTTTGATTCATAGTCTTTATATTTATAAGTTACCTTTATCCTTAATACGTCGAACAGGAATGTTTTTTAAAATATCATTTACAACATAACTAGCACAAATTAATCCAACCGTGCTAGGTACAAATGCGTTAGATGACGGTGGCATTTGTCCTTTTCGATTAATAGCGTTAGCATCTCCAACTGTGGCCTTAACATCTTCACGAATTACAATTGGACTTTCATCAGAAAATACAACCGGCACGCCTTTTTTTATCCCTTGACGTTTTAATTTATTTCGAATAATTTTAGCCATAGGATCCATAAATGTTTTCGAAATATCAGCAATTCGGAAACGTGTAGGATCCGTTTTATTAGCTGCACCCATACTTGAAATTACTTTAATATTTCTCTCTAAGCATTCTTTCATTAAATGCACTTTATAAATAATTGTATCACTCGCATCGATAAAGTAATCAATATCATAGTTATTGAACAGTTCTTCATATGTCTCTTCAGTATAAAACATATGAAGTGGTGTCACTTTACACTCAGGATTAATTAATTTAATTCGTTCTTCCATCAATGTGACTTTACTTTGTCCAATGGTTGTTGTAAGTGCATGTATTTGACGATTGACATTAGTAATATCTACATCATCTTTGTCGATTAAAATGATATGACCAATATTAGTTCGTGCTAATGCTTCTGCAGCAAATGAGCCTACACCACCTACACCAAGGACAACTACTGTTTTCTCTTTTAATAAATCTAAACCTTCTTGTCCATATGCTAATTCATTTCTTGAAAATTGATGTTTCATTTTAAACTCCTTTATAAAAACAATACGATAATTTAATATTAACAGAAAAAGACAAATAAAAATACGCAAGACTTAAAAAGCCTTGCGTACCGGTAGAGTCCGTAATTGCCGTAGTTATAAAAAGCTTGATCATTCGGCCTGCTATATACAGGTGGGTGCCCTGTTTCTTGTTTTGCAAGTCCTCCAATTGAGGCGTGTGCGCTGCAAGAAAACCTATTGGGCTCCCTGATCAAAAAGTGTTAGGCCCAAATAAAAAGCAAACATACGAACAATACAGATGACTACCTTATATGAATATATTACCACAGAGACCAAGATAAAGAAATCCTTATTACTTGTTTAGAATTGTATTTTTTGTGAACCTAAAAATTTAAATATTATAAGTTTACATAATATAATTATAGTTGTTATAAATCAATAAACGTATATCTAAAATAATTTAAAATTTTAAAAAGCCACCAAAATCGATAACGATTTTGATGACTGTAATAAACACTATTAAGTTTAATGACAAATACGTAGTGATAATTCTTCTAATTGCTTGTCAGAAACTTCACCTGGTGCGTCTGTTAGTAAGCATGTTGCAGACGCAGTTTTAGGGAATGCAATTGTGTCACGTAAGTTTGTACGATTCGTTAATAACATGACTAAACGGTCTAAACCTAAAGCAATACCACCATGTGGCGGTGCACCATATTTAAATGCATCTAATAGGAAACCAAATTGTTCTCTTGCTTGTTCTTTGGTAAATCCTAGTACTTCGAACATTTTTTCTTGTAATTCACCATCAGCAATTCTGATTGAACCGCCACCTAATTCATAACCATTTAAGACAATATCATATGCATTCGCTTGTGCATTTTCAGGCTCTGAATCCAATTTGCTAATATCCTCTTGTTTAGGAGATGTAAATGGATGATGAGCTGCAACATAACGTTTAGCATCTTCATCGTATTCTAGCAATGGCCAATCTGTTACCCATAGGAAATTAAGTTTTGTTTCATCAATTAGATTTAGCTCTTTAGCAATTTTAATACGTAAAGCACCTAAACTTTGAGCTACTACATTTGGCTTATCAGCAACAAACATTACTAAGTCTCCTGGTTCAGCTTGTGTAAGTTCTTTTAATGTTGATACATTCGCATCTTCAAAGAAACGCGCAATAGGACCACTTAATCCTTCCTCAACAACTTTCACCCATGCAAGCCCTTTTGCACCATAAATATTAACAAACTCTGTTAATGCATCCATATCTTTACGAGTATAGTTATCAGCAGCACCTTTTGCTACTATTGCTTTTACTTCACCATTATTTTCAACAGTATCTTTAAATACTTTAAAGTCCATTTCTCGACCTAATTGTGATACATCTTTAAGTTCCATGTCAAAACGTGTATCTGGCTTATCTGAGCCATAACGTCTCATTGCTTCTTCGTAAGTCATTCTAGGGAAAGGACCTTGAACATCAATACCTTTAACATCTTTTACAACTTTACGTAACATCTCTTCACCCATCTCGATGATGTCTTCTTGATCAACGAAACTCATTTCAATATCGACTTGAGTGAATTCTGGCTGACGATCAGCACGTAAATCTTCATCTCGGAAACATTTAACGATTTGATAGTATTTATCAAAGCCACTAATCATTAATAATTGTTTAAACAATTGTGGTGATTGTGGTAAAGCATAAAATTCACCTTCATGTACACGAGAAGGTACTAAATAATCTCTCGCACCTTCTGGCGTAGATTTCGTTAAAACAGGCGTTTCGATATCGAAAAAGCCATTATTATCTAAATATTCGCGAATAGAACGTGTTGTTTGATGTCTCATTTTAAATGTTTGTGCTAACTCTGGACGTCTAAGATCTAAATAGCGATATTTTAAACGAATATTTTCATCGACATTTTGATTTTCTTCATTGATTGAAAATGGTGGTGTTTCTGATTTATTAATAATTGTAATTTTTGAAACTTGAACTTCTACCTGTCCCGTTTTAATTTTAGGATTTACAGTATCTTCATCTCTTTTAGTTACTGTACCTTCAACTTCAACGACATATTCAGATCTAACTGTCTCAGCAATACTCAATGCTTCCTCTGAGAAATCAGGATTAAATACAATTTGCACAATACCTTCACGGTCACGTAAGTCTACAAAGATTAAACCGCCTAAATCACGGCGATTATGAATCCAACCTTTTAAAGTAACTTTTTGATCTAAAAGTTCTTCTGTAACCAAACCACAATATGTTGTTCTTTTACTCATTTATATTCTCCTTTTATAATCATTTATTTTTTGTTTTGAAAATAATTCACTAAGTTTGTTAACTTAATTGTTTCAGATTCACCAGTCGTCATGTCTTTAACGTCAATCGTTTCATTCTCGAGTTCTTGATCACCAATGACAACTGTATATTTAGCATTTAAACGATCGGCTTGTTTCATTTGGCCTTTTATTTTACGTTGCAAATAGTCTTTATCGGCTCTTACGCCAGCTTTTCTCAATTGATTTAAAAGCTTAACACTATATCTTTCAGCTTCTTCGCCCATTGTAACAATAAATAAATCAAACTCATCCTCAACGTTAAGTTCAATACCTTCTTCTTCAAGTGCTAACAACAATCTTTCGATACTTAATGCGAAACCAATACCTGTTTGACTTGGTCCATCTAATAGTTCAAGTAAACCATTATAACGACCACCACCACATAAAGTAGTTATAGCACCGTCATAATTAGGATTGTCCATCATTAATTCAAAAGCAGTGTGTGTATAATAATCAAGTCCACGTACAAGATTTGGATCTTCCACATATGAAATACCTAAACGATCCAAATGACTTTTGACCTCATCATAATAAGCTTTTGACTCTTCATTTAAATAGTCAGTAATTCTCGGCGCATTTTTAACCGCTTCTTTATCTCTATCTATTTTACAATCCAATATTCTCATCGGATTAGTATGCAGTCTTGATTTACAATCATCACAAAACGTATCAATAACTGGTTCGAAATGACGAATAAGTGCTTCATTATATTCTTTACGTGAATCAGCATCACCAATACTATTGATAACTAATTTTAGATGTTTTAAGCCAAATGATTCATATATATGCATCACCATTGCTAAAACTTCTGCATCCATACTTGGATTTTCAGCACCAATTGCTTCAACACCAAATTGATTAAATTGACGATAACGCCCTTTTTGCTTACGTTCGTATCTAAACATTGGACCATTATAGTATAGTTTGACAGGTTGATTTGGTAACCCTTGCATTTTATTTTCAATATAAGAACGCACAACTGCTGCTGTTCCTTCTGGTCTTAATGTTATACTTCTATCACCTTTATCTTTGAACGTGTACATTTCTTTTTGTACGACATCAGTAGAATCGCCGACGCCACGAGCGAATAAATCTGTACTTTCAAAAATAGGTGTGCGTATTTCTTTATAATTGTATAATTTCATTAATTCGTCTAATTGGTTTTCTATATAGCGCCACTTACTAGACTCTTCAGGTAAGATGTCTTGTGTACCTCTAGGAATTCTAATCACACAATCACTCCTTCATTTTCTTTTTTAAACTCTCTTTAATAAAAAAAGCCCCTTATATAGTATAACTACTATACAAGGGACGAATCGCCGTGTTGCCACCCTAATTGTAACGAAGTCTATTTCTTAAACTAAGTTACCACTCAAAACGCGTAACGTACGTCAATCGGCTTAATCTATTAAAGCACCTGTTCTTGTGTTCAAAGTTATAAATTACTCAGTATAATCTTCCAGCCAAGGATTATATCTCTACACAATTATATGAATTGTTGTCTCTTTCATTTATACTTTCAAGAATCATATCGGTATTATTTATAAAGTTCAATAACTATGATAACGAGTTTATGTATAGTTTGCAAGCTTTAAGATGCAAAATATTGTTTTAATCCATCAACAACAGCTTCTTCAACAACTTGTCTATGGATTTGATCTCTGATCATTACTTCATCAGTTGGATTACTAATATAACCAAGCTCTAATAATACAGCTGGCTTATTCGTTTGTCTAAGTACTTGGAAGTTCTCTTGTCGTGTGCCCCTATTAGATAATAATGCTTTCTTTTGAATATTAGCATTCAACGTCTCTGCTAATGTTTCCTGATTATCTTTAAACCAATAAACCGTTGCACCATTTGCATTAGGACTATCAAGAGAATCATTATGTATACTGATAAAAGCATCACCATTCATTTTTCTATCATCTAGACTAACATAAGTATCATCTGATCTCGTTAACTTTACTGTTGCACCTGCTTTTTCAAGTGCACGCTTCAATTCTTTTGCAGTTTTCAAAGTATAATTCTTCTCTAAACTCTTTTTTGTAGTATTACTGGATGCACCTTGGTCATTGCCTCCATGTCCAGGATCTAAGACAATGACCTTATTTTTCAAAGGGTTTTCATTCTTGTTAGCATCCGCTTCAATATTTAAGCTTGTATGCCATCCAGCTATCCATCCCTTTTCAGTGCCATCTCTACTTTCAACTTCTATCCATTTACCAGATTTACCTACTCTAGTGAATGTGTCGCCTTTATCGACATGATAAATCACAGGATAGGCGGCATTGGGACCAGTACGTAATTCAGCATCTTCAGAAACTGTAATTCTATTGCTTCCTTGATCACTATGATTCATAAGCATATATAATAATATTAAAAATAATATAAATGCACATACAACAACCAATGTTGTTAGATTTTTAAGATCATGTTTAGATAACCATGCATCTATTTTATTCATAATATTTTGCCATCCTGACTTTCATAAATAATTGTAACTGGACCATCATTTATAATTTCAACTTCCATGTCCGTGCCAAATTCACCAGTTTGCACTTCAACATTGTACGATCTTAAGGCAGTGTTAAATTTTTCATATAACGCATTGGCTTCTTCAGGGTTCTTTGAATTTGAAAATCCAGGCCGATTACCCTTACGAACGTCAGCATATAATGTAAATTGTGAAATAGATAAAATTTGACCATCCACCTGTTGAATATTTAAATTAAGTTTGCCATTATCATCTTCAAACAAACGTGCATTTATGATTTTTTTAGCAACTGCTTCTATGTCGGCTTCAGTTGTTTCTTTACCTATACCAACTAACAAGCAATAACCTTTGTCTATTTCATTATGAATGCTGTCATTTGTAACTGCTGCTCTTTTTACTCTTTGTACAACTACTCTCATATTAATAGCACCTCATTAATTCCATACTCTACTTACAGTGTATACATCACTTAGTTGTTTAAGTTTCTCCACAACACGGAAGACATCATTAACGTTACGTACCATAACACTAATTGTAATAATCGCATTTTTATCTGTATCAGAACGTCCATTAATTTTGATAATACTTCCAACTGTAGAATTAACAGCTTGTATTACTTCATTTAATAAACCATTACGATCATAAGCACTTACCTCTAGGTCAACTTGGTATCGTTGTGTTGAATCTTTAGATTTTACCCATTCAACTGCGATTAATCGCTCTGTTTCATTTTTAACATTTGGACAATCTGTACGATGTACTTTAATGCCATGTCCCTTAGTGATATATCCTACAATATCATCTCCCGGGATTGGATTACAACATTTTGAAAGCTTGATTAAAACGTTCTCAATACCTTCAACATAAACACCACTATCTGTAATGATATCTTCTTTAATTGGTAATGACTTAATCACTTCTTGTGCTTCGTTAAGTGCTTTTTGCTTGTCTTGAATTCGTTGTCTTTCCGTTAATTTATTCACAACTTGAAGTGCTGTTACACCACCAAAACCAACAGCGGCAAATAAATCATCATCATTGGCAAAATTATATTTTTCATTGACGACTTCAATATTTTTATCCGTTAAAATATCATCTACTCTAAAGCCTTGTTCCTTAATTTCAGCTTCAACCATAAATTTACCTTTTTCAATGTTAGAGGAACGGTCTTGCTTTTTAAAGAATCCTTTTATTTTACTTTTAGCACTTGATGATTTAACTATTTTGAGCCAATCTCTACTTGGCCCATACGAATGCTTGCTGGTGCGAATTTCAATAATATCTCCAGTTTGTAGGACATAATCAATTGGGACAATTTTACCGTTTACTTTAGCACCAATCATTTTATTCCCGACTTCACTATGAATGGCATAGGCGAAATCAATTGGAACAGCACCATAAGGTAATTCGATAACATCACTTGCAGGTGTAAACGCATATACTTTATCGCTTTGCAAATCATACTTCAATGATTCCATAAATTCTTGTGCATCAGATGAAGTATGGTCGGCTTCAGCTAATTCTTTTAACCAATTCAATTTGTTTTGGAAATCTTGGTTCTTTTCATTGACGGTTTTACCCTCTTTATATGCCCAATGCGCAGCAACACCATGTTCTGCAATTTCATGCATTTCATACGTTCTAATTTGAATTTCCAAAGGATCTCCATTTGGTCCAACTACTGTTGTATGAAGCGATTGATACATATTTTGTTTAGGCATTGCAATATAATCTTTAAATCGTCCAGGCATTGGTTTCCATAACGTATGAACTAATCCTAATATTGCATAACAATCATTAATAGAATTAACTATTACGCGAATAGCTAATAAATCGAATATTTGATCAAACTGTTTTTTCTGTTTCATCATTTTACGATAAATACTATAAATATGTTTCGGTCTACCACTAATGTCACCAGTGATATCCATTTTTACCATTTCAGTTTGAATTTGATCTATAGCGTTTGCGATATATGCTTCTCTTTCGCTACGTTTCTTTTTCATTAAATTAACAATACGGAAATACTGAACACTATCTATGTATCGTAACGCAGTATCTTCTAATTCCCATTTAATTGTGTTAATACCTAAGCGATGAGCTAATGGTGCATAGATTTCTAATGTTTCTTTAGAAATACGCACTTGTTTTTCTCGGGCCATCGCTTTTAATGTTCTCATATTGTGTAATCTATCTGCTAATTTAACAAGTATGACTCGAACATCTTTTGCTATTGCAATAAATAATTTACGATGATTTTCTGCTTGTTGTTCTTCTTTAGAACGATATTTTACTTTTTTTAGTTTAGTTACGCCATCCACAATTCGTGCGATTTCCTCATTAAACATATCTTTCACATCATCAAATGTATATGGTGTATCTTCTATAACATCATGAAGAAATCCTGCAACAATCGTCGGACCATCTAAACGCATTTCTGTAAGTATGCCCGCTACTTGAATAGGATGCATGATATACGGAAGACCATTTTTACGAAACTGGCCTTGATGAGCTTCATAAGCGATATGGTAACTTTTTAAGACGTATTGATAATCATCAGTTGATAAATATGATTTAGCTTTATTTAGCACCTCGTCAGCGCTATATGGATACTCGTTATTCAATATATGACACCCCAACTCATTTGTATTTCAAATACTCAACCAATATTCGAATTTTTGAAAATTAAGAAAACATACATTGTCCTTCTTTAATCCGAGTATATCATCTATTTCGATATAGAAATGCGAGTATTACTTTAATTTTATCAAATGTTAAAAGAACTATAAAAGCTTTAACAATTATATAAATAATAGTTCTATGATACTACAAGTTTTTAAATAAATAAATGGTGTTACACTAAAACAAAAACAAGTCGTTTATTTTAGTAACAAAAAGTGGGAATAAGATAGAATTCCTTTCGAATTCATTATCTCACTCCCACTTATCACGCAAGAATTAATCAACGTGCGCAACGTTTATGTCGTACTCTAGTCAATTATTCATCGTATGAAATTAAGCTCATAACGTCATAATCTTTAATTTTTTCAATACCATTTAAATATTTAAGTTCAATAATAAATGCAATTCCAACAACGATACCGCCAAGCTTTTCAACTAATTTAATTGCAGCTTCAATCGTACCTCCAGTTGCTAACAAATCATCTGTGATAAGCACACGTTGACCTGGTTTAATTGCATCATTATGCATCGTTAAAACATTTGTTCCGTACTCTAAGTCATATTCGTAGCGAATGACCTCACGAGGTAACTTACCTTCTTTTCTAACTGGCGCAAAACCAATACCCATTGAATACGCTACTGGACATCCAATGATAAATCCTCTAGCTTCAGGACCTACAACAACATCTACATCTCTGTCTTTAGCATATTTTACAATCTGATCGGTAGCATAACCATAAGCTTCTCCATTGTCCATGATTGTAGTTATATCTTTGAAACTTACTCCCGGTTTTGGCCAATCTTGCACTTCCGAAACATATTGCTTTAAATCCATTTATCTATTTCCTCCTATAATCTAACCCTTTTGTGATTTAATCCAAGTTTTTAGTTGCGTAAAATCATCATAAAGAAGAAGTTTCTCAACTTCCATTCTTGATTGTCTTAGTTGATAAACACGACTTGTTTCAATATTTTGTTTATTAGGATTATCTTTAATTTTAATTATACCATTTTCCTCTGTTACAAAACCTAACTCAAAAAATACTTTTAGCATAAATTTTAAAATGTTAGGCTTTACATCTAGAAACTGACATAATAACATGCCTTCTTGTTCTAAATTTGTTTCTTTTTTAGTTATCAGTGCTTTATAACAGTTTTTGAATTGCGTCGGCGTCGGCATACCATCAAAATAGATTGATTGTTGATGTTGTAACACTAAATAAAGTTGAGAATAATTTAATTCTTTTAGACTCATTTTTAAACTCTCTAAATCAAGTGGTAAATCTCTTAAGACAACGACTTCATGGTCCCCATTTATTTTATCACCATAATAATAGTAATTATCATGTAATTTTTCTTTTTTAGGATGAATCAAGAATGCAATATTAGTATCATTAGGGTCCAAATTCAATTGTTTACGTTTACTTCGATAGTCTAATATTTGTTCATTATTTGTTGCAATATCTTGAATAATAAATTGTGGTGATTGGTTACCGTTCCATTCGTTGATTTGCAAATTGCCAAGAAGATTAATTGGTTGACCAAGTTCTATTTGCGTAGCTAAATCACCATTTTGCCAAAATAAACTTTGCAGTTTCAATTGCCCAGTTATTAATTTTAAGTGGTTTTTATCTTTGCCAATGGCTTTAACATCTACAACTTCATTGTCATCTAATTCTAATAACGGTTTCTCAAAGTCCGTACCAAATGGGCTGAGTCTTTGAATATCACGAATATTGTTAATCGTAATATCATTCTCTTCTAATTTAACTGCGACACGTTTGTTTGGCTCTAATGACGTATGTTCTGATAATTGGTGCATCCATTCATTTAACCCTTGCTCTAACGACTCAATATAATCAATTTCCATTGTCATTCCAGCCGCCATATGGTGACCACCGAATTTAGAAATTAAATCTTGATGTGCACTTAAAATTTCAAACATAGATACTTGCTCTATACTTCGTGCTGACCCTTTAGCATGGTTTTGTTCTAAATCAATATTAAGCATTAAAGTTGGTAGTCCATAGGTTTCAACTATTCTAGATGCTACGATACCAAGGACACCTTCATGCCAATCTTCCTTAGCTAATAACAAAAATTGTTTGCCCTTGTTCACTTTATCCTCGGCTATAGCTAATGCTTGTTCAGTAATCTGAGCAACTATCTCTTTACGTTCAATATTAAAATGTTCAACTTGTTCCGCTAGAAATTCCGCTTCTTCCTCATCTTCGGTCATTAATAATTCTGCTGCTAACGAAGCATCTTCTAATCGGCCTACTGCATTTATTCTGGGTCCTATAATGAAACCTATCGTTTCTTCGTTAATCGTGTCATTATAACCCGCTTGGTTAAGTAAAGATTTAATTTGTATCGGACAACTTTCGTTTAACAAAGCTAATCCTTGTTTTACAATCGAACGATTTTCGTCAGTCAATGAAACTAAATCTGCAATCGTTCCTATTGCAGCTAAGCCTACAAAATAATTAGGTGGATTATCCAATAATACTTGAGATAATTTATACGCCACACCAGCACCACACAAATAATGAAATGGATAGTCATATTCCGGGTGCATTGGGTGCACAATTGCATATGCTGAAGGTAACGTTCGACCAATTTCATGATGGTCAGTAACAATAACGTCAACGCCTAGTTCTTGTATCATTTCAATCTCTTTATGACCTTGTATACCATTATCAACAGTTATGATTAGGGATACACCTTCGTCATGTGCATTTCTAAAAGCAAGTTCATTAGGTCCATAACCTTCTGTGAAGCGATTTGGAATATACCAACCTACCTCAGCACCTAATGTCTTTAACGTATTAACCAATATAGTTGTAGAAGTGACACCATCAGCATCATAATCACCATAAACCAAAATGCGTTCATTTTTATCTATAGCTTCATTAATTCGATTGACTGCTTTTTCCATATCACTTAATAGCCATGGATCATGGTTGACGGCTGTTTGATTTAAAATCGCTTTAATAGACGCATCTTCAGTAATGGATTTACTTTCAAGTACTTTTTTTATAATAGGTGTTAATTGATGTTTATTTGCTAATGTTTCATCTATGTATTGTGTTGGAGGTTCATATAGCCAATTATATTTTGATTTAATCATGTCATTTATCCTCCCTTTTTCCAAAAGCCATTATACCGAAAATTGAGCTAAATAAAAAGTAATCAACGTTAAGTTATTAAAAGCGTTAAAAAAGAGTAGAACGGAATTCGAATTGAATTCAACATTCTACTCTAGTAATCTATACTAATATTTTTTCATCATTTGATTTTTTCTCTTTGTATACCGTTAATTTACCATTATCTGATTTCTTAAGTTGTCGTTTTTTCATAATACCCCATAATGGCACAGCGATAAATACTGAAGAGAACACACCAGAAACTAATCCGATTAATAGTGCTAATGAGAAGTTAAATAAACTTGATGCACCAAAGATTAAAATCGCTACTACGACAACTATAACAGTTAATACCGTATTGATAGAACGTGTCATTGTTTGACGTATAGATCGATTGACGATTTCATCGATTTGTTCAGGTTTAGTAATAACCTTAATTTTATGAAGGTTCTCCCTTACACGGTCGAATGTAACAATCGTATCATTAATTGAATAACCTACAATGGTTAGTACAGCTGCGATAAATGTGATATCAACTTCTAATCGGAATAAACTGAATAAAGCAACAATCATAAAGACGTCATGGAGCAATGCTAAAACAGATGATAATCCCATTCTCCATTCGAATCTTAGTGATACATAGATAATAATACCTATTGCAGCATATATAAGAGCTTTCATTGCGTTTTTAGCTAATTCTTGACCAATCATAGGTGATACCGTATTGACTGTTGGTTTATGACCATACTCGTCATTTACTTTTTTATTTAACTCTACGACTTTATTTTTAGATAAGTCTTTTTTGAATTGAACAGTCGCTTGTTTGTTGTCATTACCATTAATTTGAACTTGATCTGGTGTTAATCCTAAATCTTTCATCGTACGTTCAACTTTAGGTTGTGATAGTTTCGTATTAGAATCAATGTCTACTCTAGTACCTGCTGAAAAATCAATACCAAGGTTTAATTTAAAGATACTCAATATAACAATACCAACGATTAAGATTAAAATACTAAATCCAATTAATGGTTTTGCTAATTTCACAAAATTCCATTTTTCATATGAGGTTTTAAGATCATGAACATCTACGCCTTCATTAATATCATGTCGATCCTTCTTACTAACACCAAATAACCAGAATTTCTTCTTAAAGTAGTTAGAAGATACAAGTAATGATAATAAACCTCTTGATAAGAATACGGCTGTTACAAATATCATTAAGATACCTAAAAGTAACATTGTTGCGAAACCTTTAACTGAGCTTTCACCGAAGAAGAATAACACACCAGCTGCAATTACTGTTGTTAAGTTCGAGTCAAAGATAGTTAAGAATGAGCTTTTATTTGCTTTAGAGTAAGCCTGTTTTAATGTCCTACCGATTCGCAGTTCATCTTTTATCCGCTCATACATGATAATATTCGCATCTACCGCCATACCTACACCGAGCACAAGTGCTGCTAACCCCGGTAATGTAAGCACACCAGAAATAAAGTTAAATGCTACTAAAGTAAGGTAAATATATACTGTTAATGCGATAATAGCAACTATACCTGGAAGTCTGTAGAAGCCTACCATAAATAAGTATATAATTGCTACACCAATTGCAGATGCAAATATAGTTTTATCAAGTGCGTCTTGACCAAATTGTGCACCTACTGAATTAGAGTAAATTTCTTTTAAGTCAACTGGTAAAGAACCTGCGTTAAGCAATTCTGCAATTTGTTTAGCACGTTCTACACCTTCTTGACCATGGAAGCCACCTGAAATTTCAACGCTATCAGAATTAATAGGTTGATCAACAGACGCTGCTGAAACGAATTTACGTTTGTCTTCAGGTTTTTCTAATTCTTTATGGTAGCTATCTCCTTTTTTAAAATCAAGCCAAACTACCATCATGTTTTCTTGTTTTTTTGAAATTTCTTCTGTTACTTTTTTAAATTTTGCACGGTCTTTTAATTTAAACGTAACTGCTGGCTCATTTGTACCTTGCTTGAATTCTTGCTTAGCTGAGCCTTGTACAATATCTTTACCTGTTAATTTAACTTTGTCATTAGCATCACGAATCGTTAAATTAGCCTGAGAAGATAATATTTTACGTGCCTCATCAGGATCTTTTACACCTGCTAATTGAACTCTGATACGATCTGGATCCTCAACTTGAATGTGAGGTTCAGAAACACCTAGCACGTTTACACGGTTTTCCAAAGTTCTAGCAGTAGATTGCAAGGCTTTTTCATCGATTTTTTTATCCCCATCAAGTGGTTTAACTTGATAAAGCACTTCGAATCCACCTTGTAAATCTAGTCCGAGATTTACATTTTTAACTACATTCTTATAAGTCATGCCCATTCCAACAAATAGAACGGCTACGATTAGTATGAATGCAATTATCCTACTAAATTTCTTCACATGAACACCTCATTGTTTACTTATGTACTAAGAATAATCTTTTAATAAACCATGTGCAAGTTAATAAAAAATTACATAGTTATTACATGACCTATCTATATTAACATACCACATCTATTAGTGAAATTAAGATCATTGCACCTAACCCTTTAAAACTAAAAAAACTGTCAACAAAGATCATCTCTGTCGACAGTTTTAGATAATTCGTTTCGTATCTCCCTTAATATTAAGAAGGGTCTACTTGTTTAATCGCTGGTTTTTCAAAAGTCATTTCAGTACCATGACCATTAACTGTAATAACAACTGTAGTTTCATCCACAGCTTTAACAGTTCCTTTTAAACCACCAATTGTAGTAATACGTTGACCTGATTCAATTCGACTAATCATTTCACGATGCTCTTTCGCACGTTTTTGTTGAGGTCGAATTAAAAAGAAATAAAATACTATAATTAAAATTATAGGTAGAATTAACGCTGAAACGTTCATTATGTTGTCTCCTTATTTAGAAATTTTTAGGGTTCTCTACATTAAGCCCATATTGTTCAAAGAATTCATCTTTAAAATCTAAAAGACGATCTTCTCGAATAGCTTGTCTAATATCTTCCATCAATTTTAGCAGAAAATGTAAATTATGAATAGTAGTAAGACGGATACCGAAAGTTTCTTCAGCTTTGATCAGATGTCTGATATAAGCACGTGAATAATTCTTACATGTGTAGCAATCACAATTTTCATCTAGTGGTTTAAAATCGTTGGCATATTTAGCATTCTTAATCACTAATCTTCCGTTCGATGTCATACATGTACCATTTCTAGCGATACGCGTTGGTAAAACACAGTCAAACATATCCATTCCACGTATACTACACTCAATTAACGCATCTGGAGACCCTACACCCATAAGATAACGTGGTTTATCATCTGGCATATATTGCACAGTATGTTCAACCATTTCGTACATTACTGGTTTAGGTTCACCTACAGATAAGCCACCGATTGCATATCCAGGGAAATCTAGTGCAACTAATTCTTTCGCACTTTGTTCTCTTAAATCTTTGTATTCTCCACCTTGGATAATACCAAAGAGCGCTTGATCATCAGGACGCTTATGCGCTTTTAAGCAACGTTCAGCCCAACGTGTCGTACGTTCAATTGAATCTTTTACATATTTATATTCTGAAGGCATAGGTGGACATTCATCGAACGCCATCATAATATCTGAACCTAAATCATTTTGAATCTCCATCGATTTCTCAGGACTTAAAAATAATTTCGATCCATTCGTATGATGTCTAAACTCAACACCTTCTTCACTGATCTTACGAAGATTACTTAAACTAAATACTTGGAAACCACCTGAGTCAGTAAGAATTGGGCCATCCCAATTCATAAACTTATGTAGACCCCCAGCTTGTTTGATAATATCATTTCCAGGTTGTAACCACAAATGATACGTATTTCCAAGTATAATTTTAGCTTCAATTTGGCGTAATTCTTCAGGACTCATTGTTTTAACGGTTGCTTTTGTACCTACTGGCATAAACATCGGCGTTTCAAAAGAACCATGTGGTGTGTGAACGATACCTAAGCGTGCACCTGATTGTTTACAAGTCTTTATATGTTCATAAGTTACTGCTGGCATATTTAATACCTCTCATTCATTAAATAATTAACATCGCATCACCGAAACTGAAGAATCTATATTCCAAGTTAACAGCTTCTTTATATGCGTTTAAAATGTTTTCTCGACTACTAAATGCGGAAACAAGCATGACAAGCGTTGATTTAGGTAAATGGAAATTAGTAATCAAACCATCTATCGCTTTGTAGGTAAATCCTGGATAGATAAAAATATCAGTCCAGCCACTGACAGCTACAAATTCACTATAATCTCTACGAATCGTCTCTAAGGTTCTAGTAGATGTTGTACCTACAGAAATGATTCTGTGACCTTCTTTTTTAGTTTGATTTAATAAGTCCGCTGTTTCTTGTGTCATTTGGTAATATTCACTGTGCATTTCATGGTCATTGATGTCTTCAACACTCACAGGTCTAAATGTACCTAATCCAACATGTAAGGTTATAAATGCAATATTTATTCCTTTAGCTCTAATATCATCTAACAATTCATCTGTAAAATGTAAGCCAGCTGTTGGCGCTGCTGCTGAGCCGCTTTCTTTGGCATATACAGTTTGATAACGATCAGGATCATCTAAACGTTCTTTAATATATGGAGGTAGTGGCATTTCACCGAGTTCATTCAATCTTTCTTCTAATATTCCTTCATAATGTAAACGCATGATACGTCCACCTTGATCTAATTCTTTGATGCATTCAGCTACAATCTTACCGTCTCCGAAAGATAATTTATTACCCACTTTAATTCGTTTTGCAGGTTTAAGTAATACTTCCCAATCGTTATCCTCAATTCGGGTAAGCATTAGCATTTCAACTTTTGCGCCAGTTTCTTCTTTCAAACCAAATAATCGTGCAGGCATAACACGCGTATCATTTAAGACAAGCGTATCACCAGCTTCTAAATAATCAATCACATCCTTGAAATGTTTATGTGTGATGTGACCATCTTTTCTACCTAACACCAATAATTTACTTTGGTCTCTATCTTTCAAAGGGGTCTGAGCAATTAATGATTCAGGCAAGTCATAATCAAATTCCTCAACATTCATTTTTATTCCCTCATTTATTAAAAATTTTTGAAATGTTCATACGCATATGCAGTGGCTTTTCTACCTCTAGGTGTACGTTCTATAAAGCCTTTTTGAATTAAAAAAGGCTCGTAGACATCTTCAATGGTTACACGTTCTTCACCTATAGATACAGCTATTGTATCCAGTCCTACAGGTCCTCCATTGTATTGATTTATAATACATCTCATCATTTTATGATCAATATAATCTAAACCTTCTGCATCTACTTGTAGTAATTGTAAAGCTTGTTTCGTTGTTTCAATATAAATTTGTTCATCTTCATTAACTTGTTGAAAGTCTCTGACACGTTTTAATAAACGATTGGCAACACGTGGTGTACCTCGTGAACGTTTCGCTAATTCAGTCGCACTTTCATCGTCAATTTTAGTATTTAAAACTTCTGCTGTACGGATAATGATTTCTTTTAAATCATTTTCGTTATAATATTCCAATCTTAGATGAACACCAAATCTATCTCTCAATGGGCCTGTTAAACTTCCAGCTCGTGTAGTTGCACCAACTAACGTAAATGGAGGTAAGTCTATTCTAATACTTCTCGCCTCATCACCTTTACCAATAATAATATCAATGAAGAAATCTTCCATTGCGGAATATAACACTTCTTCTACAGTACTACTTAAACGGTGAATTTCGTCAATAAATAATACATCGCCAGGTTGTAAGCCAGAAAGTATCGCAGCTAGGTCACCAGGTCTATCTAATGATGGTCCTGAAACAGTTCTGATATTAACATCCATTTCATTTGCAATAATATTAGATAGCGTTGTTTTACCAAGTCCTGGTGGTCCGAATAAAAGTACATGATCTAATGGTTCTTCACGAAGTTTAGCCGCTTTAATGAATACTTCGAGATTATTCTTAATTGAAGATTGTCCTATATACTGTTTTAATCTTGTTGGTCTAAGTGACAGCTCGAAAGACGTTTCTTCATTATGCAAAGATTGATCAACCATTCTGTCATCCATATTTTCTCCCCCAGTTACATTAGTTAATGTTTAGTCTCTGTTTTTAAAAAATTAAGATACCAGTGTTTTTAAGCCGAGTTTCACTGCTTCATCAACTGAATCAAATGATGATTTGTTCAATACTTTTTCAACTTTAGCTATTTCACGTTTTGAATATCCTAAAGCTTCAAGTGCAAGTAAAGCTTCTTTCACTAGTTGCTCATTATTTGAACTATTTTCATTGATACTGAGTAGTGATTCAGTTGTTTCTGTTGTAATTTGTACTTTTCCTTTTAAATCAAGCACAATTTGACGTGCAGTTTTCTTCCCTATACCTGGAAACTTCGTTAAATAAGCGTCATTTTCATTCTCAATGGCTAGTTTAACTTCATTTGGAGTGCTTGTCGCTAAAATTGCTAATGCAGATTTAGGGCCGATGCCTGTTACTTTAATCAAACTTAAAAACATATCTTTTTCTTCTTCATTGATGAAGCCATAAAGTAACTCTGCATCTTCTCTAACAATCAACGAAGTATATATGACTACTTCTTGCTCCAAATATTTTTGAAAACGATAAGAATTAGGTGTTTGAATTTCGTACCCTACTCCATTCGATGTTTCAACAACTACGTGAGTTGGAAATAATTGTGTTAATTTTCCTTTAATATAAGCGTACATTATTAACCTTCCTTACATACTCATACTGATTAATTCAACTTTAGAAACGTGATCAATATTTCTTAAAGCTTTAATTATTTCGTCAATTGAAATCGTAGTATTTTGGGCGCTTAAAGATAGCGTTATCGTAGCTTTCTCTTCCATAGGTACACTTTGATGAATTGTAAGTACAGATAATTGTAGTTTAGAAATAGTATTCAGTACTTGTGCTAGCATTCCTACAATGTCATTTACATAAAGGATGAGTGTAAATTCACGATGGTCTAGCATTTTCTCATCTACAGGAAATATGGTTTCTCTATATTTGTAAAATGCACTCCGGGAAAGATCGAATAATTTAACTGCTTCATAAATGGACAATTCCGGATTATTTTTTAAAGCATCTTTAATTTTTAATGTCTTAACCACTGATTCAGGTAAAACATCTTCTCGTATCAAATAAAACTTTTTATAATCTTTGTTGTCCACTGTTAGCACTCCTATTCTACAAATTCAAATTCTCCACCTAAAATTCTAACGATGTCTCCATTACTACAACCACGCTCTCTCAATGCATCATCAATACCCATTGAGCGCATTTGTCGAGCAAATCTTCTAACTGCAGGATCACTATTGAAGTCTGTCATTTTGAACATTCTTTCAATAGCATTACCACTGACAACATAAGCGCCATCATCATCTCGCGTAATAGTAAATTTATCTTGTGAAGGCGTATGTTTATAAAGTACGCGGTTAACACCTACTTCTTCGTCATTATCGACGCTGAAGTCAATATCTTTAACTTCATCTAATTTATCCGCTATCGCATATAACAATTGATCAATATTATCACGTGTAATCGTTGAGACAGGAATGATTACAACATCATTATCTACTTCTTCTTTAAATAGCGTTAGATTGTCTTCTGCGTTAGGCATATCCATTTTGTTAGCTACAACGATTTGAGGTCTATCCTCTAATCTTTGCTTATAATTAACTAATTCCTTATTAATGATTTGATAATCTTCAAATGGATCTCTGCCTTCTGATCCACTCATATCTATCATATGCACAATTACTTTTGTACGTTCAACATGTCTTAAAAATTGATGTCCTAATCCAACACCGTCGGAAGCACCTTCAATTAAACCTGGTAAATCAGCCATTACAAAACTTCTATTGTCTGGTGTTGAAACAACACCTAAATTCGGTTTAATCGTAGTGAAATGATAGGCACCAATTTTTGGTTTAGCTTTGGAAACGATTGATAACAACGTTGATTTTCCTACACTAGGGAATCCTACTAATCCAACATCAGCGAGTAATTTAAGTTCTAATGTAACATCTAATTCCTCACCAGGTTCACCATTTTCACTAAAATCAGGCGCCGGATTTCTAGGTGTTGCGAATCGAGAATTACCACGTCCGCCTCGTCCACCTCGAGCAACTATAGCGCGTTGGCCATCTTCAACTAAGTCTGCTAAAACTTCATCTGTTTCAACACTTTTTATTATCGTGCCAGGTGGTACTTTTAATACTAAATCTTCGGCACCTCTACCATGCATGTTACTACTTTGTCCATTTTCACCTTTTTTTGCTTTAAAGTGACGTTGGTATCTAAAATCTAATAACGTTCTTAAACCTTCATCTACTTCAAAAACTACTGATGCGCCTTTACCACCGTCACCACCAGCAGGTCCACCAAATGGGACATATTTCTCTCTTCGATAAGCTGTGATACCATTACCACCATCACCGGCTTTAAGAGATATTGTAACTTGATCGACAAACATATATCTCACCTCTTTTACTATTTGTTCTTCAATGACAATATTATATCATTATCCATTAAAGTATAAAAAACTAACACAATAAAGTTAGTTAAATTGTATAAAAACAAAATAAAACACCAGAAGCATTCACTTCTGGTGTTAACTAGACAAAATTATTCAGCTACTGCATAAACAGAAACTTGTTTTTTGTCACGACCTTTACGTTCGAAACGAACAACGCCGTCGATTTTAGCGAATAATGTATCATCGCCACCACGACCTACATTTTCACCAGGATAAATTTTAGTACCACGTTGACGGTATAAAATTGAACCGCCTGTAACGTATTGACCGTCAGCACGTTTAGCACCTAAACGTTTAGATTCAGAGTCACGACCGTTTTTAGTAGAACTTACCCCTTTTTTAGATGCGAAGAACTGTAAGTTTAATTTTAACATCGGGATACACCTCACTTGTAATTTAATCTGATATTTTCATTATATTCATCTTCAATCGTTTGTAAAGAAACTAACATCGCTTGAAGAATTAGTTGCGCTTGTTCATTGTTTGTATCTACACTTCTGATATGAAAATGACCTCCGTCATCTTCATAATCAATGTCTGGTTTCTCAGTCGTTAAACCTAGAATCGCATTAACACTTCCAAATATAACCGCTGATGCACCTGCACAAACAATATCATGACCATATTCACCATGATTAGCATGACCATCCATGATAACGTCAGTTACTTTTCCACTATCATTAATAGTAATATCAACCGTAATCATAGATTAAGCGTTGATTTTATCAATAGTTAATTTAGTGTATGGTTGACGATGGCCTTTTTTACGTTTAGAGTCTTTACGACGTTTGTACGTAAATACAGTGATTTTTTTACCGCGTCCTTGTTTATTAACTGTAGCAGTAACTGTAGCACCTTCAACAGTTGGCGCACCAACTTTAACTGAATCGCCACCTACAAATAAAACTTTATCAAATGTGAATGAGTCACCTTCATTAACATCTAATTTTTCAACGAAGATTTCTTGACCTTCTTCTACTTTAATTTGTTTACCGCCTGTTTCGATAATAGCAAACATACTTTGCACCTCCTATAATTATAAGTCACGCCATATATAGGTGACATCGAAATGTTCTTAAACCTATATTTGAGCGGTTGTATGTAGCTATAAAACTACTCAACTACTGCATCTTACCATTACTACATCTATGTGTCAATCTTGATTTTGTGTTTTTTTCATTAATTTCATAAATATAGGAAATAGAATCATTAACAATAAGATATTCATTATGACTGTTGGTATTAATCTCAATAAAATAAGATTAATGATATCAATATTTGCGAACCCAATCACACCATATATCATTGCTATATAAATCTCAAGCACAATGATACTTGCGATACTTAGTGCAAAAACCATAGTATAATCTCGATAAAAAACGTTAAGGAATTTATCGAAAATAACCACGAGTGCTAAGTAACCAAACATATATAAACCATATACACTACCGGTATAAACATCCGTTACAATTCCAAATAATACTGCAAAGATTAATCCTATACCGAAGCCACGATAAATTGTTAACAACAAAATATATAATAACATTAAGTGTGGGATAAGATTAAACTCAAAATGACCAAAATGCATCGGTATCACAAGTCCAATGATGCTGTCGATGTAAAACAACACAACGCCAACAATTAAGTACCACAATACTCTCATCAATTGTCCCTGCTTTCATCCGTACCATTGTCAGGATCTTTTTTGGCAATATAAACGTGGCTAATATCTGATAAATTGGCACCCGTCTTAACTCTCACTTCTTTTGCTAATCCATACTCATCATTCTCAACTTTGGTAACTTCACCTATGTATAAATCACTTGGCAATTGATCGGCTAATCCGCTTGTAACAACTTTATCGCCTTTTGAAATCTTATCTTTATTATTAATGTTTCCAATCACAAGTTCCTGATTCTTTTTATCGTAATGGTCGATTAAGCCAAACACATTTTTAGAATCATGTTGAATATTAACAGACAATTTACCTGTTCTTGTATTCGTTGATAATAAGTCTACTTGAGCTGAAAATTGGTTGACTTTCGTTACCCTTCCAACTAAACCTTCAGCGGTCATAACAGCCATATTAGATTGAACACCATCTTTTTTACCTTTATCGATAATAACTGTATTCATCCACTGATCTGCATTTCTAGCGATTACTGCACCAGAAATAGGATCATATTTAGAAATGTCAGTCATATCTAATTCTTTTTTTAAATCTTTATTTTCCGCTTCTAGCTTTTCATTTTTAGCCTCTAGTTGTTTCACTTTATTATTATCAGTTGTTTTATTTGAGCTAAAAAGATTATTAATCGCTCCAGTAACAAAATTGACAGGATAACTCACGACTCTTTGTCCAAGAGAAACGGAATCCCCCACATATTGTTCAGGAGGTGATTGCGTCTGAGATCTTAATGACAAACCAATCAGTGCAATAAAAATAATAACCGCACAAAAAACAACAATTAATTTGTTATTTTTGAAAAACTTTTGCACTCATAACACCTCTATAAATTCTAATTTTAATCATCCTATATTATTTTATATTACTCGGAGTCTTAAATAAAGCACTAAGTTTATTCTATATTATCATCTTAAAATAAAAAAGAGATTAGATAACTAGACTAATGCGAAACGTGTTACATAGCCTATATTATCTAATCTTAATCATCAAACTCATTTTGAAATTAATTTTACTTTTTGTCTTTATCTTTTTTATCATCATCACTATAAAGTTTTTCATCTTTTCTCCATTTCGCGAAAAGATTTTGCGCTTTAGCTTGTTCATTTGCTTGTTTTTCTTTAGATTGTTCAGACATTCATCACACCAACCTTCGAAATTTAGTTTATAACATAACCATAACGCAGAAAATAAGCGAGTTCAATTATGAAAACTTAATTAATATGCATCATAAGGTCTTAATTCAATATATTGACCGAGCGCATTTAAATCTTGTTCCATTTCTATTTCAGTTCGATACACTTTAATATGATCACTACCAAATTTATAAATAATGAATTCATCATCGCGTTGACCTGCTAAATAATTGTCATTATATCCCATTCTACCTAGACCAGAAACTGCCATGAACTCTTTTTTATCCAAATATTTAAATACATTTCTAGTTTGACTTGCTGGTATATTTTGTAAAATATCATTATCTTGGATTTCATAATGCTTACCATTAGCCGGAATATTTTGTGGACGATTCAAATTATTTGGTGCGTTACTGACTTGCTCATTATTAATAGGATGATTAATTGGATTCCAATCTTGATCTCTTAAAAATGGTGCGTATTTTAATGCAAAATATATAATACAAATAATAGCTATGACTGCAATGATATTTTTAATAATACTAAGTAAAAATCGCATTAAATACCCTCCAATAGTATTCCATATTATTATAAATGACCGTTGTCACAACATCATCAGTCTTAAGCATGAAAATGGTATGCACTAAAGTATGATACCAAATTAATCAAGAATGTTTTATAATATAACTATATTATTGTTTATGGATATTCATGAGGAGTGTTGATAATGAGTATTGTGAGTATCATTTTAATTGCATTACTTGTGATATTGCTATTTAGGGTTGGTTTTGCAATTCTTAGATTTGTAATATCTGCAGCCTTAATACTATTAGGATTATATTTAGGATATCAAGGTATACTTTGGATTATGGAAAATTTCCAAGTATTATCCGCCTATATTCAATAAATTGGAAACTAGCTATGCATTATCACTTATCATATTGATATTGCAATGGCTAGTTTTTATTTACGAAATGTATGTCTTAGATAGTTAAATAATTTATAAATGCTAGATAGTAATATCCCCCATATAGCCCCTGTAATTAACGAAGCTAAAATTAATGTAGCAATATTTACATCTTGGCCACTAATCAACACGCCTAGCACGGTAAATATCGCAATGCCTATCATTGAAAGAACAACTGTAACAAGCATTTCTTTAAGTCCAATGGTGTATTCTTTAATTGTAAGTCTTAATACATATATAACTGGTATCAAAATCCCAATGATTAAAAATAATGTCATAAAGCACCTCTATAAAATTTTTCAAACACAATTATACAAGATGATTAATCATTAAAACAAATCATTCTTTAAATTGACTTATTCAAAATAACCTTCTTCCACTAAACTTGCATATTTCTGATCTCCAATAATAATATGATCAAGGACTTGAATCCCTAATAATTCACCGCAATCTTTTAATCTTATAGTAGTTGCTATGTCTTCTTTAGAAGGTGTGACATCGCCAGAAGGATGGTTATGTAATACGATAATGGCATTACTAGATGCTCTAATAGCTGCTTTAAAGACTTCTCGTGGATGAATAACTGATGAATTCAATGTTCCTTTATAAATTGTTTCTTCTTTAATAACAATATTTTTAGAATTTAATAAGAGTACAACAAAATGTTCTTGAGTCAAATCTTTCATCTTTGACATCATAATATCTGCAACGTCACTTGGAGATGTTATTTTAATCTTTTCACTAAGGTCTCTAGCATACATTCTCTCACCTAGTTCAAAAGCGGCTTTAAGAATGACTGCTTTATATAATCCTATTCCTTTAATTTTTGTAAAGTCATTTATTGATAAATGTTTGAGCGCTTTTAAACCATCAAAACGTATGATTAATTCATTGGCAATATCTATACTTGAAAACCCTTGCCTTCCTGTATTAATAAGAATTGCCAACAACTCACTATTAGATAAGCTTTTCTCTCCATTATGTATGAGTCGCTCTCTAGGTAATTCAGACTTTGCCATACTTTTAATTCTCAATAATTATCAACCTTTCTATAAATACATTAGTGTGTACTGATGTAAACAGCTTGCAAATATAAATCCAATAAACATAAATGGTACAAATGGAATATACGTTTGCTGTTTCGTAATGAGTAAAACTGAAGAAACGATAATAGCAATAAAAAGTGTAAAGAGTAAAAATATTACGTAAAAGTGATAAGGGAAAAAGCAGGATAAAATGGTTAAAAGTAGTATATCACCGTAGCCTATGTGTTTAGGGGATAAAAAATAAAATACATGTAATATGAAGAAAAAAATAATAAATGTGGAAAAATAAAATATTGAGTGTGCCGTACACACTATCGCGAAGAGAATTAACATAAATACATTAATGGATAATGTTTCTATATCATATAGTGCCATGGTCAGTAAAAATAAATACGTGGTAATGAAAAGGGATAAATGCACTTGGATGTCGAAATAAATAATTATCGGAATCAGTATAAACGATAAGCATTCTCCTATAATATAATGACGTTTTAACTTATTGTGACAACAAGCGGTGTTCCCTCTTAAAATAAAAAAGCTAAGTATAGGTATTAGAACAAACCATTGTAATTTCGAGTCACAATAATCACATTTAGAACGCATTGTTAGATAATTGAATTTCAATTGCGTCATATTTGTCAGTTGATATAAAAAACTAAAGAGAACACTACAAACAAAAGATGTTATTAGCACTAGCATCACCTATAATAAGTATAACGTTTCCCCTTTAAAAGTAAATAAGTTGTGTAATTTATATTATAAATAATATATAGTATCTAAAAAATAGGGAGTAATTGAAGCGGTTTTTTAAATTTTCGTTATAACTAAAATTCCCAAGTCAACTAGGTATTTTTTAGTTACCTAGACAACTTGGGAATAAACTACTTTAAATTTAAAACTCAGTATTACTTTTTACTTCACTTATAAAATACAAACTACCGGTAATTAATAGCCCGTCACCATCGTAATTCTTTATGAACGACACATAGTCATCGATGAATTCAATATTTTCTAGATTTACTTGTTCGGACAATTCCTCTTTAGTTAGTGCTTTAGGGAAATCAAATTCAGTGAAATATAAGTGATTTGATATTTCTTCAAGTTTATTAAGCATACCGTGAACCGGTTTACCTTTTATGGCTGAGAAAAGAATATCCATTTTTTCATTGTCATAATAATTTTTGATAGTATCAATTAGTGCTTCAATACTTTCATTATTATGCGCACCATCGATAATCATTAATGGATTCTCTTTGACTTGTTCAATGCGACCAGTCCATGTAACACTCTCAATTGCATCAATCATCTTATTAAAATCCAAAGTGATAACATCTTGCTCGTAAAGTTCTATCAGTGCAGTAATGGCGAGAGATGCATTTTCTTTTTGATGTTCTCCAAGCATATTTAGAATAATTGTTTCGAGCTCATAATCTTTATATCGGTAAGTAAATTCATCATCTTGTGAAACCACAACGATTTCACGATCAAGTTCAATAGGTTTTGCTTCAGTACTCTCTGCAAGATCACGAATATATTTAAGTGCTTCCTCATTCTTAACAGCATAAATGACAGGTGTATTCGGTTTGATAATTGCACCTTTATCTTTTGCAATATCTAAATATGTGTTGCCTAATATATCTGTATGATCTAATCCTATACTTGTAAGTACTGAGAGAATTGGATTAAACACATTAGTGGAATCATTTTTTATACCTAATCCCGCTTCAACAACAACGAAATCAACTGGATGGATTTGACCAAAGTAAACGAACATCATCGTTGTGATGATTTCAAATTCAGTAGCGCCACCTAATTCTGTTTCTTGTTCTAAAGCTTCACTAATTGGTTTAACTATTTCAACTAATTCAACAATTTCATCATTTGTAATTGGAAGTCCATTTAAACTGATTCTTTCGTTGAACGTTTCAATAAATGGAGAAGTGAACGTTCCTACTTCATAACCATTTTCAACTAAAGCGGCTCTTATATAAGCGACAGTTGAGCCTTTACCATTTGTACCACCAACATGTATGCCTCTGATATTTAATTGAGGATTATTCAAACGATCTAGCATCCATTCCATACGTTTTACACCGGGTTTGATACCAAATTTAGTTCTCTCATGTATCCAATACAAACTCTCTAGGTAATTCATTGGCGATTCTCCTATGCTTTTAATTGTTCAATTCTGTTTTTCACACCATCATATTTTTCTTGATAACGTTGTTGTTTTTCTTTTTCTTCGTTGATGATTTTTTCTGGCGCTTTATTAACAAAATTTTCATTAGATAATTTTTTATCAACACGATCTAGTTCTTTTTGTAATTTATCTAATTCTTTTTCTAAGCGTGCAATTTCTTTATCCATATCGATTAAACCTTCTAAAGGCAATACAACTTTACCAGCAACTACTACTGCAGTCATCGCTTTTTCTGGTATATCAATATGTGTATCTATCGTTAATTCACTTGGATTACAGAATTTATGAATATAATCTGCATTTTCAATAAGTGTTGCTTTAATATTTTCATCTTTGGCTTGAATGAAAATAGGAATAGCTTTTGAAAGTGGTGTATTCACTTCAACACGTGATTGTCTTACAGATTTGATGATTTCAACTAATTGTTGCATCGTTTGTTTACTATCTTCAAAGATATATTCTTCTTTAACAGTTGGCCATGATGCTTTTACAATTGTTTCTCCTTCATGCGGAAGACTTTGCCATATCTTCTCAGTGACAAATGGCATGAATGGATGTAACATTCTCATTGTTTGATCAAGTGTGTAACTTAAAACAGAACGTGTTGTTTGTTTTTGTACCTCATCATCACCATTCATTGGGATTTTACTCATTTCAATGTACCAATCACAGAATTCATCCCAAATGAAGTTATATAATGCTCGACCAACTTCACCAAATTCATATTTCTCGCTTAAGTTTGTAACTGTTTCTATTGTTTCGTTTAAGCGAGTTAGTATCCATTTATCTGCAAGGGATAAATTACCACTTAAGTCGATATCTTCGAATTTAAATTCTTCTCCAATATTCATTAAACTGAAACGTGCACCATTCCAAATTTTATTAATGAAATTCCAAACGGATTCTACTTTTTCAGTAGAGTAACGTAAATCATGACCAGGTGATGATCCTGTTGCTAAGAAATATCTGAGACTGTCTGCCCCATATTCTTCAATAACATCCATAGGGTCTACACCATTACCTAAAGACTTACTCATTTTTCGACCATCTTCAGCTCGAACTAATCCATGAAGTAAAACATCATTGAATGGTCTTCTATCTGTAAATTCCAGACCTTGGAATATCATTCTCGCAACCCAGAAAAAGATAATGTCATAACCCGTTACTAACGCATTCGTAGGATAGTAGCGTTTGTAATCGTCGGCATCGATGTTTGGCCAACCTAAAGTAGAGAACGGCCATAACGCACTTGAGAACCAAGTATCTAATACATCTTCATCTTGTTCCCAATTATCAATGTCTTTAGGTGCTTCTTCTCCAACATAAATATCTCCTGTTTCTTTATGATACCATGCAGGAATTTGGTGTCCCCACCATAATTGTCTAGAAATCGTCCAGTCTCTAATTTCTTCCATCCAGCGATTGAAAGTATTCTCAAAACGTGGTGGATAAAAATCAATGCGATCATCCGTTTTTTGATTATCAAGTGAACGTTGTGCTAGTGGTTTCATTTTTACAAACCATTGCGTAGATAAGTACGGCTCAACAATAGCACCAGAACGTTCAGAATGCCCAACTGAGTGAACGTGCGCTTCAATTTTAATAACTAAATCTTGCGCTTTTAAGTCTTCAACTAACTGTTTACGGCATTCGAAGCGATCTAAACCAGCATATTTACCAGCTTTTTCGTTCATTTTACCATTTTCATCCATGACTATAATATTTTCTAAATCATGTCGTTGCCCAATTTCAAAGTCATTTGGATCGTGTGCAGGTGTAACTTTCATTGCCCCACTACCAAAATCAATATCAACATATTCATCAGCTAATATTGGTAATTCACGACCAACAATAGGTAATATAACTGTCTTTCCAATTACATCTTTATAGCGGTCATCATTTGGATTTACTACTATAGCAGTATCTCCTAACATTGTTTCAGGTCTTGTTGTTGCGATTTCAATATACCCTTCACCATCAGCATAAGGATATTTAAAATGATAAAAATGACCTTCAACGTCTTCATGAATGACTTCAATATCTGATAGTGCAGTTCGAGCTTCGGGATCCCAGTTAATAATACGTTCTCCACGATAGATGATACCTTTATTGTATAAGTCAACAAAGACTTTTCTCACTGCTTTACTTAATCCGTCATCCAAAGTAAATCGTTCTCGACTATAATCAAGTCCTAAACCTAATTTAGCCCATTGTTGGCGAATAAATGATGCGTATTCCTCTTTCCATGACCAAGCATGTTCTAAGAACTTCTCACGCCCAATATCATGACGAGAAATGCCTTGTTCTTTTAATTTAGCATCTACCTTAGCTTGAGTAGCAATACCAGCATGGTCCATACCAGGTAAATATAAAGTGTCATAACCTTGCATACGTTTCATTCGCGTAATGATATCTTGTAACGTTGTATCCCATGCATGTCCAAGATGTAATTTACCTGTTACATTGGGTGGTGGAATTACAATTGTATATGTTTCTTTTGATTTGTCTTCTGAGGGTTTGAAATAACCATTCTTTACCCATTCTTCATAACGCCCAGCCTCAACTACGCGTGGATTATACTTAGGCTCCATGTTCATCGATTAAAAACCTCCTAATAATTAAAAAAACATCCTCCTAAATAACATAGGACGGATGTTCCGTGGTACCACCTAAATTCAAGCATATATCCATATACTTGCACTTAATTTGATTAACGCTCAAACACGCTTTTATCTACTTATTAATTGTTCAATAAAAGTTCAAGTGGGCTACCTTCAGATTGAATGTTATACATATTTACACCGACCATATGCTCTCTGTGCTATCATTCAAACTTACTCTTCCCAATAATATATTTCATTACTTAATTATAGTATAATGGAAATCGTGATAAGTCAATCTCTTGGAGGTATATTTATGAATGAATGTGCATTTAGCACAACAGACCCGACTTACTTAGATTATCATGACAATGTCTGGGGACAACCTATGTATGATAGTAAAGCATTGTTTAAACTTTTAGCTCTAGAATCTCAACACGCTGGGCTATCATGGCTCACTATATTAAAAAAGAAGCACTCATATGAAGAAGCATTTTACAACTTCGAACCAAGCAAAATTGCACAAATGACACCAAGTGATATTGATGCATTAATGGAATTTCCAAATATTGTTCATAATCGTAAAAAGTTAGAAGCCATTGTGTCACAAGCCAAGGGCTATTTCGAAATAGAAAAAGACTATGGTAGCTTTAGCCACTTTTTATGGTCTTATGTAAATCACAAACCCATTGATTTAAACTACACAAATGCTTCGGAAAGATTAACCGTAGATGATCGTGCTAAGCAATTGTCTAAAGACTTAAAAAAATATGGCTTTAAGTTTCTTGGTCCAGTAACCGTATTTTCATTTTTAGAAGCGGCTGGGTTATATGACGCTCATTTAAAAGGATGCCCATCTAAACCTTCATAAAATTAATATGGGGTGGCACAGAAATAAAATATATTTGTTGTCCCACCCCAGCTTGCTTAGCTTGTAGCTTTTTATGATGACATTCACTTAGCTAGGACCCGGCTAGCAAGGATAACTAGGTTTGTTAAACGTTTGATTTAAGCATCTACTTAGTTCAATCGGCTACTGTAAATTTACCAAGTAGTATTATCTAACTATTTTGCCCCAACCTCATCTTTTTTTCAGAAATTTCGATATACCACCACGTAAGAAAAAGCCAATGATAGGTGCTACTACAAATAAAATAAAAAAGATTCTAAATATATGGAAACTGGAAATCATTGCCACATCTGCCCCAGTTGCCATTGCGACTAGAACAATTTGACTCATACCTCCCGGCGCCCCACCTAAAAATAATTCATTAATATTATTATTTGTAAACAGATGCACAACGTATACCATGATAAATGATCCAATGATTAAAAAGACATTTTGATAAATTATAGCTATGGCAATACGACCTTTTAAATCTGAGAGTAAATTGGCAATCTGTAGTCCGATTCTTATCATATATATCACTTGTGCAGAAGCAAGGATATAGTTATCCAATGTAAATATGTGTTGTGTCGTCAAATTCCAAATAACCAAAACTAATATAGGCGCTAATAATTGTTTAGTAGGAAAATTAATTTTTGCCATAAAACTATAAACAATGGCAATACAACACACGAGTAATATTACTTGCGATAAGTTAAGTACTTCTGTTAATGGTGGTGCTTTCAGAGGCGTTACGCCATTATCACCATGACTACTAAAGAAATATGAAATCATTGGTATTAATATCACTACAAAAATGACTCGAGACGTTTGCGTTAAACTCACCACGAGTATATTTGCATTTTTATTTTCCTCAGCCATGATCAACATTTGACTTAATGCACCGGGTATAACACTTAATATCGCCGTTTCAGTGTTAACATTCGCTATTTTCTTAAAAAAGAATGCTATCAGTAGCGATAAAATGATGAGTAATAGTGTAACAATAATAATTGTCAGCCAATCATCATTGATATCATGAAGCACTTCAGTTGTGAATGTCGATCCGATTTGAACACCTAATAAAATAAGACCAATCTGACTGAACCAAAAAGGCCATTTAACCTCTAATTTAAATACTTTAATGACAATTATTGATGCAATAATAGGACCAAACATAAATGGTAAAAGAACGTGTGCAACATGCAGTATCAAGCTTATTACAATTGCTGTCACTAAAAGAATAAAGTTATTGATCCATATTTTTTTCATTATGCATCCACTTCTTTCATTAAAAATGAGGTTAAGACATCATCGAGTTGAAAGTCCTAACCTCATTCTATTTCATAACATTATACAATACGACTTAGAGCAGTATCAAATGCTTGGATGGTTTTTTCAATGTCTTCTTTACTATGTGCTGTAGATAAAAAAGTACCTTCAAATTGAGATGGTGGTAAGAATACCCCTTCTTTTGCCATTTCACGATACATTTGACTAAATCGTTCTAAATCACTTTTATTTGCTTCTTCAAAATTAGTAACAGGTCCTTCATTTAGGAAGTATCCAATCATAGAACCAGCTCTATTTATAGTGATTGGGACGTTATGTTTACTGAAGACTTTTTTAAGTCCCTCTTCTAACATATCACCTAATTCTTGGAAATAGTCATATGACTCAGGTGTTAATTGACTTAATGTTTCATAACCACTTGTCATCGCTAACGGGTTACCTGAAAGTGTTCCTGCTTGATAAATATTACCTACTGGCGCAATTTTATCCATTATTTCTTTTTTACCACCAAAAGCACCTACTGGTAGTCCGCCACCGATAACTTTACCTAAGCAAGTAAGATCTGGAGTAATACCAAAGTAACCTTGTGCACAATTGTATCCTACTCGGAAACCTGTCATAACCTCATCAAAAATAAGAAGTGCACCATAATCATTTGTAATATCACGTAATCCTTGTAAAAATCCATCTTTAGGTGGAACAACACCCATATTACCTGCAACAGGCTCTACAATAATACCAGCTATATCATCCCCGTAATTCTCAAATGCAACTTTAATTGCATCAAGATCATTATAAGGAACGGTGATTGTATTTTTAGCAGTGCCTTCAGGTACACCAGGTGAATCAGGTAAGCCAAGTGTTGCAACACCAGAACCCGCTTTAATTAATAATGAATCACTATGGCCGTGATAACATCCTTCAAATTTAACGATTTTATTACGTCCTGTATAACCACGAGCCAATCGTAAAGCTGCTAATGTTGCTTCAGTTCCAGACGAAACCATACGTACCTTTTCAATTGATGGCACACGTTCGATAACTAATTCAGCAAGTTTATTTTCCTCTAAAGTAGATGCACCAAAACTTGTGCCTCTATCTACAGCTTCATGAAGTTTTTTAATGACTTGTTCATTCTTATGTCCTAGAATTAATGGCCCCCAACTTAATACATAATCAATATATTCATTGCCATCAATATCATAAATTCTTGATCCTTTAGCATGATCCATAAAAATTGCTGGTGTATCTACAGATTTAAATGCTCTTACAGGGCTATTAACACCACCTGGCATTAGATTTTCAGCAACTTGCATTGCCTCTATCGATTTCTCGTAACCCATATCAAAGTCCTCCTACTAGTTATTTTATTTATCTAAATAACGACAAATGTCTTTAGCAAAGTAAGTAATAATCATATCTGCGCCAGCGCGTTTCATAGAAACCATTTGTTCCATAACAACACGTTCTTCATCAATCCAACCATTTTGAGCTGCAGCTTTCGTCATCGCATATTCACCACTAACGTTATAAGCGATAACAGGAATATTTGTATTATTTTTAACATCTCTAACAATATCTAAGTAACTTAACGCAGGTTTTACGATCATCATATCTGCGCCTTCTTTTAAGTCACTTTCAAGTTCACGGAATGCTTCTAAACGATTTGCAGGATCCATTTGATATGTTTTTCTATCTCCAAATGACGGTGCAGAGTCTGCCGCATCTCTGAATGGTCCAAAGAAGCTTGATGCGTATTTAATGCCATAACTCATAATTGGAACATTATAATAACCTGCGTCATCCAAGCCTTTTCGAATTTCAGCGACAAAACCATCCATCATATTACTTGGTGCAATAATATCAGCACCTGCTTCAACTTGTGAAATAGCCGTTCTAACAAGCAATGGTAAGGATTTATCATTATCTACATCATGCGTATGCTCATCGATCACACCACAATGTCCGTGGTCTGTATATTCACATAAACATGTATCTGCAACGATTAATAAATCTTGATGCAATGCTTTGGCTTTTCTAGTCGCTTCTTGAATAATGCCATTATGATCATATGCACCGGAACCTACATCATCTTTTGCATTCGGCACACCAAAGAACATAATCGCTCTTATACCTAAGTCATATGCCTCATTAATTTCATCATCTAACAAATTTAAACTGATTTGATAAACGCCAGGAAGTGATTTTATTTCACTTTTTACATCATCTTTTTCAACTACAAATATTGGGTAAATTAAATCTTCTTTTCTAACATGATTTTCTCTAACTAAATTACGCATTGATTCTGATGAACGTAATCGTCTATGTCTATCAAATTTCATTATTATACCAACTTTCAATAATTTTATTTATAAGCGATTCTGAAGTTTGTTTATCTGCTACCAATGAATTTAAACCATGTTGATGTAATGTGTTCGCAGTTTGCTTTCCTATTGCAAAATAGTTATCAAACTGTTTCGGCACATCATGCTTTATATATGCGTTCACAGCAGAAGAACTTGAAAACGTTATAGCATCAATTTTATGACTTTCGACTTGTTGAATCACTTCACTAATATTTCTATCATTCGCAATAGGTTTATATAAATCGATTTTGGTCACACTATTAGTTTGTGCTAACGTTTGTTGAAGTTTAGGTCGCGCCATAGCACTACTTGGTATTAAAATAGATTGATTTTCTTGTTCAAACTGTTCTAACAATCCTTCTTGAGAGTAATCATCAGGAACAAAGTCCACATTAATATTTAACGTTTCACATAGCTCTGCTGTTTTCTTGCCAATAACTGCCACATAGTTAACATCTACTTGATTCAAATATTGATAAAATAATCGAACTGCATTTTTAGAGGAAAAAATAATCCAGTCATAATTATGATGCAAAACTTGAGAGTCAAATTCAAGTGATTGAATTTCAATAAATGGCTTATGCACTATGTCAACTAAATCACTATTAAATTCACTCGATTGCGTCATAACTACAACTGGTTTCATAATTCATTGCACCTCTATAATTTGGTTTAATGCGATTGTTCTTCGTTTAATTTTTTTATGATGTCATAAGCGCCTTGCTCTTTTAATACACGACTGACTTTTTCACCTAAATCAATTGGATTGCTACCAACTTCTGTATGTTCATATCTTTCTGAGCCATCTGGCGTCATAATGAGCCCAGTAAATTCAATTTCCCCATTTTCTTTGTTTGTGGCATAACCACCAATAGGTACTTGGCAACTTCCATCCATAGCCGAAAGGAATGTTCTTTCAGCAGTAACACAGTCTGCTACTGATTGATTATGGACTTTCTGCAATAATTCTAATAACTCGGTATCATCACTACGACATTCAATACCTAATGCACCCTGGCCGATAGCTGGTAATAAAACATCTTTATCTAAATACGTTGTAACGATGTCATCTGACCAACCCATGCGTCTCAATCCAGCAGCAGCTAAAATAATGGCATCATAATCTTCTGTTTCAAGTTTATGAAGGCGCGTGTCAATATTACCTCTTATCCATTTTATTTTTAAATTAGGATATTTAGATAAAATTTGAGCACCACGTCTTAATGAACTTGTTCCAATAATACTACCGTCTGGTAATTCATGTAATGGAACATGATTTTTTGAAATATAAGCATCAAACGGTACTTCCCTATCTGGAATACAACCTAAGGTTAAACCTTCAGGTATGATGCTTGGCACATCTTTAAGTGAGTGAATCGCCATGTCGATATCTTTGTCAAAAAGTTCTTGCTGAATCTCTTTGACGAATAGCCCTTTTCCACCAACTTTAGATAGTTGTTTGTTTACAATGCGATCACCTTTTGTGACAATCTCTTTAATTTCAATTTCTAGAGTTGGATCCACTTCTTTTAACTTATCGATAAATTGTTGGCTCTGTGTTAAAGCAAGTTTACTTCTACGTGAGCCTACAACTAATTTGCGCATACTTGTTGCCTCCTAATGACATTTAAAAAATTTAAGTGAAATGCGTTGTAAAAAATAAATTAACCATACATAAGCAAAATAACACAATGTTAAAGTAGATTAAATAAATTGTTTTAAACCAGTGATTGATACGACTTATTAAATAAATAGCGTAGAAAATGGTAATAATTGACGATAGTACTACTTTAGGATCAGCAAAGATACTATGACCAATGGCATACACGCCCCACTGAGCACCTAGGATAACACTTAAAATCAAGATGATGAATCCACCTAAAGATGAGTAGAACACAACGGTTTCAAGTGTAGCTACGCTACCAATCCTAAAATACTTTTGATCAAAATTCTTCTCTCTCAAATTTCGGTACTGAATAATATAAAGCAACGAATTAACAAAAGCTAAAGCAAAAAATGCATAACTTAATACTGCTAATCCAATGTGCACTAATAATAATTCATTAATGACTGCAACCCGTTGCACGTTTGTTGAATAATGTTCAGGTTGAAACGTATTCATCATTAATAAGATAAATCCTATTACATTAAGAAAGAACACAGAAAAACTTAATACTTTAACAACATTTAAAATCAGTGCAATACATATGATTATCCACGATAAAAAGAAAAATACATCAAATAACGAACTTAAAGGAATTCTATTATGTGAAGTGATATAAACAGACAAAGAGATTGTTTGTAATATCCAAACAATCCCTAATGTATAAATTCCCAATTGTCTAATTTTATGACTCTTTTTAACGAAGTCAATAAAATAACAGAGAATACTAATTAAATATATAATTAATATTATTTCATGAAATCTAATAAACAGGGTCTCTTGCATATTATCACCATATAAATATGCTTATTCAAAACTAAAGATATGACGGATAGACATTTCTTTTTCTTTTTGTGCTTTACGCGCTTTAATATGTTCGTAAGGATCTTCAGCATCAATATCAAATATGTTTTGAAATAGCTCTAATTTTTCATTACTTCTCTTATCATTACTCAATTCTTTGGCCTGTTTTATTGGATCTTTCAACATTTGATTGATAATACTTTTAGTGTGTTTCGAAATTATTGTACGTTCTCTATCTGTAAGATTAGGAAGCTTTCTGTCGATACTATCCATCGTTTCTGATTGGATTGTCATTGCTTTTTCACGTAACGCTCTAATAACAGGTACAACACCTAACATATTCACCCAATCGTTATGTGCCTGTACTTCATCAGGAATCTGACTGGCTATAAAATCTGCAGCCATTTGACGTTCTCGTAAATTTGCATCAACTAAACC
The DNA here is from genome assembly GCF_017892405.1 of Staphylococcus sp. GDY8P85P. Taxonomy (NCBI): domain Bacteria; kingdom Bacillati; phylum Bacillota; class Bacilli; order Caryophanales; family Staphylococcaceae; genus Staphylococcus; species Staphylococcus sp. GDY8P85P. The sequence continues at coordinate 50,757 of NZ_JAESLA010000071.1, forward strand.
TTTAAGGTCATCCACATCATAACTGAATATATTCTCACTAATGTTAACATCTGGTTCAATATCTCTAGGAACTGCAATATCAATTAACAGTAATGATGAAGCTTTTCTTTGAAGATTGACATCTTCTATCATAGATTTTGTAACAATAAAGTCTGGTGAACTTGTTGAACTGATAACAATATCCGCATCAGTCAATAGAGTTGGTAATGACTCAAGTGTATTATAATTCACGCCGTGCTTGTTTGCTAATTTATACGCATTAGTTTCAGTTCGATTTACAACAGTAATATCATCAATACCTGAACCTAACAAATTTAAAAGTGATAACTCACTCATTTCCCCTGCACCTATGATGATAGCTTGTTTACCTTTTAGTTTACCAAATACCTTTTTAGCTAATTCAACCGCAGCATATGAAACGCTAACAGCATTATCTGCTATATCAGTTTCATTATGCGCTTTTTTAGCGAATGTAATAGCCTGTTTAAATAAATGATTGAACATTGTACCAGTTGTTTGAAGATCTTGAGCTAAAAAGAATGCGTCTCTCATTTGTCCAAGAATTTGTGTTTCACCCAGTACAATAGAATCTAAGCCAGAAGTGACACGCAGTAAATGTTCAACTGCTTCGTCCCCCACTTTAACTTCTGACATTTGTTTTATATCATCTACTTCAAATCCAAATGAACGCGCTAAAAATCTTTGTATATAATAACGACCCGTATGGATTTGATCAACTATGGCATATACTTCAGTACGATTACATGTAGATAGAATAACGTTCTCTAAAATAGATTTAGTTTCGAACAAATCTTCATGGGCTAATCGTAAGGCATCATCTCTAAAAGCGACTTGCTCTCTAAGTGCTACATCGGCAGTGCGATGATTTATACTTAAAGCAATAAAATGCATTTATAACGCCCTCCAAATACTAACAATACTGTTAGTATAACACATAATTTAACGATTTTAAGTTGATTGCTCAAACAAATTAGAAAGATTCTAATTTAAAGTCAAAATTTTGACACTTTAAACATAAAACAATCTAAACAAAAGTTTCAACTTTGTTTAGATTGTAATGATTATAAATAATTAGCAATTAAATCCCATATTTGTTGCTGTTTAGTATTTTGAATTGATGAGTAACTAATGATCGTGTCATCAGGATCTAAATCTAATTTTTCTTTGATATTTTTGATGTGCTTTTGAACTTTGCCTTTAGCAATCTTGTCCTCTTTAGTACAGATGACTAAAGTAGGAATATCAAAATGTTTTAAATAATTATACATTAAAACATCATCTTCCGTAGGATTGTGGCGTAAGTCAACTAATTGAATAACTAACTTTAAACTTTCTCTTTTAGTCAGATACTCTTCTATCATTTTACCAAATTTCTCACGTTGAGATTTACTTACTTTTGCATATCCATATCCAGGTACATCAACAAATATTAATTGATCATCAATATTAAAGAAATTTAATGTTTGTGTTTTCCCTGGCTGTTGTGACGTACGTGCCATATTCTTTCTACCTATCATACTATTTATAAATGAGGATTTACCGACATTTGAACGTCCGCTTAACGCTACTTCAAATAAACCTGACTCTGGATACTGTGCTTCTTGAACTGCACTAATAATTAAATCAATATTATTAGGATTAATATTCATAGATTATCCTCTCTTTTAGAATTAATTTTAACTGTTTCATTATAATATATATTGTGATATTTCTAAACAAACAATTACTCAAAATAAAAAAGAGTGGAACGGAATTCAAATTGAATTCGAGGTCCCACTCCAATTTATATTTGTTTTGAATTTCTTTAACACTGGTGACTGTGAATCATTAAAGCATATTAAGCAATATATTTAATTAAGCAGATGTTTTACTATCATTCAATAAGTTGCCTTCAGCGTCATATAGTTCTGGTTCAACTTCATCATTAATTGTTTTATCTGTAATTACGACTTTAGTTACATCTTCTGATGATGGCACATCATACATGATATCAATTAATGCTTCTTCAATAATAGAACGTAAGCCACGTGCACCTGTTTTACGTTCAATTGCTTTTTCACTTACAGCAGCTAATGCTTCTTCTGTAAATTCTAACTCGACATTATCAAGTTCTAACATTTTAGTATATTGTTTTACTAAAGCGTTCTTAGGTTGCGTTAAAATATTTTTAAGCGCCTCTACATCTAATGTTTCTAAGTTAGCAACAATTGGCACACGTCCGATAAACTCAGGAATTAAACCATATGATTGTAAATCTTCTGGACGAATTTGTTCTAACAATGCTTCTTCATCATATTTATCCGCTTCATTACTTGCAAATCCAATTACTTTTTCACCTAAGCGACGTTTAATAACTTCATCGATGCCATCAAACGCACCACCTAAAATGAATAAGATATTCGTTGTGTCAATTTGGATTAATTCTTGGTTTGGGTGTTTACGTCCACCTTGTGGTGGCACGCTAGCAGTCGTGCCTTCAAGAATTTTAAGTAAAGCTTGTTGAACACCTTCACCAGATACATCACGTGTAATAGACGTATTCTCAGATTTTCGAGCAATCTTATCAATCTCATCAACATAGATAATACCTTTTTCAGCTTTATCAATATCAAAGTCGGCTGCTTGAATTAATCGTAATAGAATATTCTCTACGTCATCACCAACGTAGCCAGCTTCTGTTAAACTTGTAGCATCTGCAATTGCAAATGGGACGTTTAACGTTTTGGCTAATGTTTGTGCGAGTAAAGTTTTACCGCTACCAGTTGGTCCTATTAACGCAATGTTACTTTTTTGTAACTCGACTTCGTCTTCATTAGGTCCTAATTGTTGAATACGTTTGTAGTGATTATATACAGCTACTGCTAAAGATTTTTTAGCTTTTTCTTGACCAATAACATATTCATTTAAATGATCCATAATTTCTTTCGGTGTAGGCAGTTCAGTAAATTCTTCAGAAGTCGTTTGAGCCAACTCTTCTTCCACAATTTCTGAACATAATTCGATACACTCATTACAGATATATACGCCACTTCCTGCGACTAATTTCTTAACTTGGTCTTGGTCCTTACCACAGAAAGAACATTTTAAATTTTCTTCATCTTCATTGAATTTAAACATTCATTTACACCTCTATTCTTAAACGACTATACTAGATAGCATTCTACAATGCAAATTCATGGTTAACAACTAAAATGCTTAAAACATAGAGTAGCAGGTTACATATATTGATGCACCTGCTACTTTAAATTTTAATTATTAATTTAACAATGAATTATTATTTGTCTTCTTTTGTAGATTCAACGTATTTAGCATTGTCTCTAAGTAAGTCAATAACTTTTTGAATACGTACATCATTTTTAATGATGTCTGTATTACCTAAAGTGTTTTTAATATCTTCTACAGAGATATTAAATTGTTTACTCATTTTTTCTAATTCTTTATCGATATCTTCATCAGTTGCTTCAATATTTTCTTTATCTGCAATTGCTGAAAGTGTTAAGTTTGTTTTAATGCGTTGTTCAGCATCATCTTTCATTTGTTCTCTTAGTTGAGACTCATCTTGACCTGAAATTTGGAAATAAGTTTGTAAGTCTAATCCTTGTTGTTGAATTCTTTGACCAAATTCTTGAACCATACGATCTAATTCAGTATCAATCATTGCTTGAGGAATATCGATTGTTACATTATCAGTCGCTTTGTTAATTGCTTCTTCTTTTTCTACATTTTTAGCTTCTTCAGCTTTTTGTTCTGATAAACGTTTACGTAAGTTTTCTTTGTATTCATCAACACTATTAGCTTCAGAATCTAATTCATTAGCGATTTCGTCATCTAATTCTGGTACTTCTTTATATTTAATTTCGTTTACTTTTGTTTTGAAAGTAGCTTCTTTACCAGCTAATTCTTCAGCATGATATTCTTCAGGGAATGTAACAACTACGTCTTTTTCTTCACCTGTTTTAACGCCTACTAATTGATCTTCAAATCCAGGGATAAATGAACCTGAACCGATTTCAAGGTCATAACCGTCAGCTTGTCCACCTTCAAATTGTTCACCGTCTACATAGCCATCAAAGTCGATATTCACTGTATCACCATTTTCAACAGCGCCATCCTCTTTAACTACCATATCAGCTAAGTGACCTAAGCTGTGGTCAATTGCTTCTTGTAAATCTTCATCAGTTAATTCTGAATCTTGTTTTTCAATTTCTAAACCTTTGTAATCACCTAATTGAACTTCTGGTTCAACCGTTACAGTAGCTTCAAATTCGAAATCTTTACCTTTTTCAATTTGTGTAACATTAATTTCAGGTTGTGCTACTGGGTTAATACCAGTTTCATCAATCGCTTCACCATAAGCTTCAGGTAATAGAATGTCTACTGCATCTTGATATAATGCTTCTACACCGAAACGTTGTTCAAAGATAGGACGAGGCACTTTACCTTTACGGAAACCAGGCACGTTAATTTGTTTAACTACTTTTTTAAATGCTTGATCTAATGCTTTGTCTACTTTTTCTGCTGGAACTGTAACTTTTAATAATCCTTCGTTACCTTCCTTTTTTTCCCAAGTTGCTGTCATGTATAAATACCTCCATGATTACATTTTTATTTTTTCAACTTCCCTATTATAGCACACGTCCAATACGGACACAAACAGTCTTTTATAGGGCTTTAAAACACTTTTAAATTTCAATAATCTAACTTTAACGAATTCATTTAATATTATAAAATAATTTGCTCAAAGTTGACCATCAAGTTGATGAATAAAACTTAATACGTCTAAATTAGCTTCCGTACTTTCTATACCAATCATTGATTTAAAATAAACATCATATCCCATAATCCAATCTTCATAATCAAATAATTCATATATATTAAGTGGATATAATAATATAGCATGGTTATTCATTGCATGTATGGCTTCATCTATGATGTTTAGCGCTCCATTCTCTAAACGCTCAATGACTTTAGGAATGACTTGAGTTTTAAGTTCAGTATGTTCTAGACCATTAAGCTCAGATGGAATAACTTTAATGGAGTGACCCATCTTTTTTATCGAAATCGCTGAATGATATCCAGCAAACCTTAAAAATTCGATCATTAAACTCTTTAAATTATCTGCTTCTACCTCATTGGCTAGCAAAAAGGCAATGGTTTCTTTAAATTCATAATGGCCATTATCAATCAATTTAAGTATTAATTGAATTTGTTCGTTTAGGTTCAAGGTGTTGAATTTAGTCAACATTTGACTAGTTATATGTTTATCTTCATTCAACTGTGATTGCGCATATTCTTTTAGTGGGAATAACGCCATTCTAGTTTTATGACTTTGAACTTCATCTATGATCTGATTAATAACATTGACGGATTCATAATACTGCCCAAGACCATTTAACGCTTTGATGTAATATAACATTAACTCATCATATTGTTGAATCCCTCTTTTCAAGAGTACAATAGCTTCTTCTCTTAACTCTAAAAAAGAATTTAAATGATACAACATATTACATTTAATTAATGCTAGTGTTTCGTCTAATTCAAATTGTGTCTCATAATTTTCAAACAATTGGTATAGCATTTCATATTGTTGCTTATTATGTGCTACTTTAATATCTTTATATAATTTTTGTTGCAATTTCGGAAAAGGGATAATATCAGACATTTCATCTCCCTCCTATAACTCTTTTAAAATCAATGCACTCCATGTTTCAAAATCATCATAATTATCAATGCTTTCTTTCTCCAACCATTGAACTTTTAATGTATCTGTTTCGCGAACTTCAATATCATTTGAGTTAACTTTAATTTTAAAAACTACACCAATATGTACTTTGCCAACATCATTTGTATCATCATTTATAAATCCGATATATTCCATATTTTGAGAATTGGCTTCAGATAATCCTACTTCCTCTTCAAGTTCTCTTTGAGCATTTTCTCTTAAAATTTCATTAATCGAACTCGCGCCTATTACATCATTCATGTGTCCACCCACACCAATAGATGATTGACCGTGTAAACGTGATTCTCCACCACCGCTTAACCTTTTATAAATTAGCAATTCATTTTTTTCATTTTCTAGTAAACAATATGAAATTAATTGTTTATAAGAAGGGTCCTCTTCCATATCTCCACGTCGTTTAACTTCATATTTAGAAAAAGTATTAAATATTGCTTTGCCTTGTGGATCATTTTTAGTTAAAAACCCATTAAAGGCATTTGATTCTTCTTCAAAAAGAATATCTCTTGGTACTACTATAATTTGCTCATCATATTTAGACATAGTGTTCTCCTTACAATAATTTCTTAATTAGCATTTTATCAAACTCAATCACCAAAGAACAAATAAAGGTACATTAACGATTTATAATTTCAATTATTAATTATTTGAAAACAAAAAAAGATGACTTCAAAGTCATCTTTAATAAATCAATTATTTTAAAGCTTCTTTAGCTTTAGATACTAATTCAGCGAATGCTTTTTCATCTGAAATAGCTACTTCAGAAAGCATTTTACGGTTAATATTGATGTCTGCTTTTTTCAAGCCGTTCATTAATCTTGAATAGCTCATGTCATGTTGACGTGCAGCTGCATTGATACGTGTAATCCATAATTTACGGAAGTCACCTTTACGTTGACGACGGTCACGGAAAGCGTATTGACCTGATTTCATTACTTGTTGTTTTGCTACTTTATATAATGTGTGTTTAGCACCGAAGTAACCTTTAGCTAATTTAATCGTTTTTTTACGACGTGCTCTTGTTACTGTTCCACCTTTAACTCGTGGCATATTAAATTCCTCCTTAGATATAACAATGATTTATCGTTCGTTTATTAATGACAATTATTTTTTATAAGCTAATAATTGTTTTACGCGTTTCATATCGCTTTTAGAAACTAATTTAGCTTTACGTAATTTACGTTTTTGTTTAGTGTTTTTATTTGCGAATAAGTGAGATGTGAAAGCTCTTGAACGTTTTAATTGACCTGAACCAGTTCTTTTAACACGTTTAGCTGCTCCACGGTGAGTTTTCATTTTTGGCATGATTCATTTCCTCCTAATAATAATGAATTATTTTTCGTTAACAGGCGCTAACATGATAAACATTTGACGCCCTTCCATTTTAGGTTTCTGTTCAACAGTGGCAATATCTTTACATTCGTCAGCGAATTTTTCTAATACGCGTTGACCAATTTCTTTATGCGTAATTGCACGACCTCTAAAACGAATAGAAACTTTACATTTATCGCCTTTAGATAAGAATTTACGACCATTTTTCAACTTAGTTTGGAAATCGTGTTCCTCAATAGTTGGACTTAAGCGTATTTCTTTAACATTGATAACTTTTTGTTTCTTTTTCATTTCTTTTTCTTTTTTCTGTTGTTCGAATTTATATTTACCATAATCCATGATTCTCGCAACAGGTGGTTTAGCATTTGGTGCTACAACTACTAAATCTAATTCAACACGTTCAGCCATTTCTAATGCTTCTCGTTTTGATTTAACACCAATTTGGTCACCATTTTGGCCAATTAAACGTAATTCTTTAGCGCGAATCTTTTCGTTAACTTGCGTTTGATCTTTTGCTATGGTTGACACCTCCCAAAATTTTACGAAATTTTCCAAGCAAAAAGAGCGAGCATAGAATGCCCGCTCTTCTCTCATACACATATAATGTGTGACATGATTAACCTGCCAACTGCTTAATGCGTCGCTACAGGTGAGAAACGGGTGTTTCTACTTGGTACGTTTCGTATTCAACGTTATTAATCATATCAGTGTATGTGGTATAAGTCAACAAATATTTTTAATTTAATGATGTTTTACTTCATCCATTGACACATCTTGTCTTAAGTCTACTTTATCCAATGGAATCATCTTAGTTTTATATCTCAATTTATGATAAATAAAGAACACTAAGAATACTGGAATACCCATGTATGTGATAACAAATCGATTTAAATCAAAATGACCTGTTTTAATGAAATCAACATCTTGCCCAATGATAACAATCACACAAAGGATCCCTGCAAAAATTGGACCGAATGGGAACCATTTTGCTTTATATTTTAATTCTCTCTTACTGTGATGTTGTTTTTCAAATGCGCGTCTAAATCTATAATGACTAATCGCAATACCAACCCATGCGATAAAGCCTGTCATACCACTTGCAGCAACAATATATTCATATGCGTCACCACTTAGTTTTTGAACTAAGAAAATAATAACAACTAAAATTGCTGTCGCAAATAATGATAAGTATGGCACACCATATTTATTCGTTTTACCAAATGAATGGAAAGCTAATTTATCTTTACTCATAGAATATAACATTCGTGTTGATGCATACATACCTGAGTTACCTGCAGATAATACAGAAGTTAAAATAACTGCATTCATAAATGATGCTGCAAAGGCTAAACCAGCATTTTTGAATACTAATGTGAAAGGTGACGTAGCAATATTGTCATCGCCACCCATTAAAGCATTGCTATCATAAGGAATTAACATACCAATAACAAATATCGCTAAAATATAGAATAGTAATATTCTCCAGAATACTTGTTTAATGGCTTTTGGTACTGCGCGCTCTGGATTTTCAGATTCTCCAGCAGTTATACCAATTAATTCAGTACCTTGGAATGAGAATCCAGCAACTAAGAATACACCTAGAATTGATAATAAACTGCCACCTAGGTTGCCACCTAAAATAGGTCCTTCACCCTTAGTAAACGTATCAAAGCCTACAAATTCGCCACCCATGATACCTAATATCGTTAACAAACCAATGACGATAAAGATGATAACTGTTACGACTTTGATTAATGCGAACCAATATTCACTTTCACCATAAACTCTCACTGATAAAGAATTCAAAGCGAATATAATGACTAAGAAAATACAACTCCATATCCAAGCTGGAATGCCAGCCATAGGTGTCCAATACTGAATAACTTGAGCAGCAATTGTAACATCCGCTGCAACTGTAATAACCCAGTTAAACCAATAATTCCATCCTAACGCAAATCCTAAAGATGGATCTACGAATCGTGTTGCATAAGTACTAAATGATCCAGAAACCGGTAGATATGTTGCCATTTCACCTAGAGATGTCATTAGGAAAAACACCATCGCACCTATAATGGCATACGCAATTAAAGCACCTAATGCACCAGCATCATGTATTGCACCACCAGATGTCATGAACAATCCAGTTCCTATACAACCTCCCATAGCGATCATAGAAATATGGCGATCTTTCAATCCTCTTTTGATACCGTCATTTTGACTTTCTACTTTTCTCATAGAAGCTCCCTTTCTTACAGTAGAGGCTAACTAAAATCGTTTTGTTGTGTTATGCGATGATTATGAACGCATTCAATCAATACTTTCAAACCATTTTTCATACTTTTTAAAGCATATAAAAATGGTTGCATACCTTAAGATATGCAACCATTTGCTTAATCTATTTCGGTAGCACATCACAAATTGTGACAGTACAGTTTCTGTTCGATAACTGTCCCAACAAATGATCTTTAAGGATATCATTCATTTCGGCATCTTTACCTTTCACACTTTCAACATACGTTCCCTAATAACTTCTGAAGTGTTACTCATTAAAGACGCAACCTCTAACTCTTTTTTTATTTAACTATATAGTAATATACATTATGCTGTCTTTTTTATCAAGACTATCTGCGTTTTTTCAAACGAATTTCATCAACTAAATTCCAAATGAATTCATCTTTTTCAACTGTGTCTTGATCTTGAGAACCATACTTACGTACATTAACCTCGTTATTTTCAACTTCTTTATCGCCTACTACAACTTGGTAAGGTATTTTTTGCATTTGGGCTTCACGTATTTTGTAACCCATTTTTTCATTACGGTCATCGATTTCTACACGAACACCTTGTGATTTTAATTCATCTTGTAAATTTCTAGCATAATCATAATGTAAGTCTACATTAACTGGGATAATTTCAACTTGTTTTGGTGCTAACCATGTTGGGAAGGCACCTTTTGTTTCCTCAGTTAAGAAGGCTACGAAACGTTCCATAGTTGAAACGACACCACGATGAATAACGACTGGTCGATGATTTTCACCATCACTACCGATGTAAGTTAATTCAAATCTTTCTGGTAATAAGAAATCAATTTGCGCAGTAGATAATGTTTCTTCTTTACCCATAGCAGTTTTAACCTGTACGTCTAGTTTTGGACCGTAGAATGCCGCTTCGCCAATCGCTTCAACGTATGGTAATCCCATTTCATCAACCGCTTCTTTTAGCATAGTTTCAGCTTTATTCCACATTTCATCGTCATCCATATATTTCTCTTTGTCTTCAGGATCTCTGTAACTTAATCTAAATGTATAATCCTCAAAGCCAAAGTCTCTATATACTTCTTGAATCATATTTACAACACGTTTAAACTCATCTTTGATTTGATCAGGTCTTACAAAAATGTGAGAGTCATTTAAAGTCATTCCACGTACACGTTGTAAACCTGATACAGCACCACTCGCTTCATATCTATGCATAGTACCTAACTCAGCAATACGAATAGGTAATTCACGATAAGAATGTGGACGATTGTTATAAACCATCATATGATGCGGACAGTTCATAGGTCGTAATACCATCTCTTCTGTTTCATCTAATTTCATTGGTGGGAACATGTCATCTCTATAATGATCCCAGTGTCCAGACGTTTTATATAACTCCACATTTGCTAATACAGGTGTATAAACATGGTCATATCCCATACTTACCTCTTTATCAACAATGTAGCGTTCAATTTCACGACGGATTGTAGCACCGTTTGGTAACCACAATGGTAATCCAGCCCCTACTAATGGGTTATTTGTGAATAGTTCTAAATCTTTACCAATACGACGATGATCTCGTTCACGACGTTCTTCAAGCATTTCTAAATGTGCTTTTAAATCTTTTTTATCGAAAAAGGCTGTACCATAAATACGTTGTAACATTTTATTATTACTGTCTCCACGCCAATAGGCACCAGCAGTTGAAAGTAACTTAAATTCTTTGGTTTTAGAAGTTGAAGGAACGTGTACACCGCGACATAAATCCGTAAATTCACCTTGTGAATATAACGTTACACTTTCATCTTCGGGAATAGCATCGATTAATTCTAATTTATATGGATCATCTTTGAAGAAAGCTTTAGCTTCATCTCTAGATACAACTTTGCGTTCAATTTTATGATTTTCATTAACAATTTGTTTCATTGTTTTTTCAATTTTTTCAAAGTCATCTGATGAAACTTTTTCGTCCATATCAAAATCATAATAAAAACCGCCATCTATAACCGGTCCAACACCAAATTTCACATCCCCGTATAAACGTTTTAAAGCTTGAGCCATTAAATGTGCAGTAGAATGGCGTAAAACTTCAAGTGCTTCATCACTACCAGGTGTTACAATTTCAATACTTCCATCTTCTTCTAATGGTCTAGTTAAATCCACCATTTGATTATTAAATTTACCAGCCACAGCTTTTTTTCTTAATCCTGGGCTAATTGATTGTGCTATATCTTCAGTTGTTGTTCCTTTATCAAACGCTTTCGAATTGCCATCTGGAAATTGAACATTGATTTGATCCATTTATAAAACCTCCGTAATTAAATTCTATTTTCGTTGAAATAAAAAAACTCGCCCCCTAAAAAAGGGACGAGTTTGTCGTGGTACCACCCTAGTTATTTAGCAATTGCTAAACATCTCTGCTTAAGATAACGGTCTTGAGCCGGGCATTGATTACCAATACCTAATAATGAAGGAGTAATAACTTAATATGTTAGCTAAATTCTCATCCTAAATATTAGCTCGCTGTATAACATGGATTAAATTATCATATCTTCAACTATTTCAACGATTAAGATTTATCTTAATTATACAATAGTTATTTTAAATTTCAATTATTTCTTAAATTTTTACCATCTAAATAATATGGTGTTGACAATGTTTTAATTCTTTCTATAATTCTAGCTGCTTTCATTTCTTCTGCACCTTCACGCGTAATCGATAAATGATGCTCTAACTCGTCAAAATTTAAATTTGATGAGAAAAATGTTGGAAGTTCTTGGACCATTCGATAGTGTAACAATGGACCAATCACTTCATCTCTCACCCATGGTGTCACTTCTTCTGCGCCAATATCATCTATCATTAATATTTTTGCTTCTCTTATGCGTTGTAACTTAGTTTCGTAACTACCATCTTTGAAACCACTTTTAAGTGTACGAATATATTCAGGTAAATAAACAATCGTAGAGGCGATACTTTTAGCTTTAAGTTGATTTGCAATTGCACCTAAGATAAACGACTTACCTGTTCCAAAAGGACCATGAATATACATACCTTTTACCTTCTCACCATTAACTAATTGCTTGCACATATCATTCGCATGTTTAGCGATAGCTAGTCGATGTATATCTGAATCATAGATATCTTTCATCTTAGCGTTTAACGTATCGCGTTGCATATGGTGTGAAGTTATTAAATGCGCATTGAATTTTTCTTCATCATGTTTAATTTTGCATGGACACATATTATAACGAATTTTTATTCTATTATTCTCCACATATAATTCAGGAACATGTCCTTTTACAAAATTCGGACAGTGTTCGTAATCATGACCATCATAAATCTTTTGTTGATCTTTATACTCTTGTAATACATTCAAATCATTATCAATGATGTCGTTCGTCAATTCAGATTGATGCTGGTTTAAGAATGCTTTTACAGCAGGGTCATTTATGACTTGCTGCTTGATCTTAGCAATTCGTTTCTCTAAATCTCCATTTGCTTTGATAATACTATTAAATGACTTCATTTAATCCTCCTCCCAATCACGTATGAGTTGCTCACGGAATGCAGCGCGTTCTTTTTCAAAACGTTCCTGTTCTTCTTTAGTTAGTGCTTTTTCCTGTTTTTCCTGTCCTCTATTTTTCAACCATTTTGGCGTTTTCTCTCTGGATACAATTTCTCGAGATTTAGCATATCGTTTTCTTGATTGAGATTTATCGTTGCCTTTGTAATCGGCTTTTTGCTCACTAGCTTTTAATGCATAGTCATATGCCTCTTTTGCAGACTTAATGCCCAATTTCTTCCAGTTTGATGCAATTTCTAAAATGTATGTCTTTGGTAATTTCATATCATTTTTTAACATGACAAATTGAAGCAAAATATTTATAACACCAAAGTTTAACTTTTCTCTTTCAATTAATTCTTCAACCATTTTCTTTTGTTGGAATGTTGGCTCTGACCCAGACCAAGATGTCAACATATCAATTGGGCTCGTTTCCTCTAACAATTGCAACCAATTATTATCTGTAGTGACTTGTTCTGACGATGTAGCTTGTCGAATATGAGTAACTTCACTTTGGCTTTCACTGCTACCTTTTGGTTCCAGCTCAGGTAATTGTTGATTATGTTCAATCAAATAATACGAACGGGCATGTTTTCTAATTTCTTCATGCGATAACTGTTGATTACTTGTAATTGAATTTAAAATAATACGCTTCATAGCATCTTCTGTTAAACCATATAAAGTCGCTAATTGAACTATTAAATCTTTGGTTTCTTTAGTAATAATTTCATCACTAATAAAATGATTACGTAGCATCTCTTTTAAAATTTCAAAATCAAACGACACATTAGATAAATCAATACCATTGTATGACTTTTCTTTTTTTATTGATGATGCATCTACAGGAACATTAGCATGAGGTACTTTAAATACATCAGTAAATTTGCGCGTAACTTGTTGAAAGCCATTTAAATCAGGTTCTTGTTTTTTAAAATAATTTTTTAGGCTTTTATAACGTTGTTTATCAACTTGATTATATAAGTAAACAGATAACATAGGATCATTAAAAAATTGATATGCCGTAGGTGGCTGTACTAATTCATAAATGAAAAATGATTGTTGTTCATCATGATTTACATATGTTTTAATCAAACCGATTGCTTCTAATAAATCCATGTATTGACGAAATTCTGCCAAATTCAATTTTAATTCATTCATGATTGTATAGTGTGTTAATGTTTCATCACTGTTCACAAATTGGTTCATAAAGTGATATGTACCTATAGCTTGTGCGCCTATTAAGGGCATATACAATCGATTAAGTATCTCCAAATGATTATGATTAAATTGGAATTGACGATACACTTTATAACCGTCATGCGGGCTTAAACCATATTCATATGAGTGCAAACTCATTTATATATCACTCCGTTTATTATCACTCAAGATGCCTTGCATTGATGCTAATAATTGATCAACATCTTTAAATTCCTTATATACTGAAGCAAATCTTACATAAGATACTTGATCAACATGCATTAATAAATTCATTACATGTTCTCCAATATCTCTAGAAGAAATTTCTGTTTGGCCGCTATCACGTAATTGCCATTCAACCTTATTCGTAATATCCTCTAATTGCTGATAACGTACAGGTCGCTTCTCACATGATCTAACAAGTCCATTCAATATTTTCTCTCTTAAAAATTGTTCTCGCGTCCCATCCTTCTTAACCACAATTAATGGACTTACTTCTATATGTTCAAATGTCGTAAATCGAGTGCCACAATTTTCACATTCTCTTCTACGTCTAATTGCATTAGCATCATCAGCATGTCTTGAATCAACAACACGCGAATGCGTTGAACTACATTTTGGGCATTTCATTTCTTTCACCCTCTTGAATAGATTATGATTCATTATACTATAAAAGCATTCTAGACAAAAGAAGTCCAATGCGCATTAAAAACACACTAAAATTTAAAAAAATTAATAAATATTCTAATTCACGTATAACCTATTCCTTAATTTCTAATACTATGTAAAAGGTTTGTAACTAAATGATATAAAACAAAAAAGCGAGACTATTTAATCTTAGTTAAAAGATTTAATAGTCTCGCGATATTTGACTGTTAAAATTTATTATTTCGCAGTCGCAACATTTTCAGAACCAATTAATTTGGCAATTTGTTGAGCAACTTCAACTACTCTATTTGAATAACCCCACTCGTTATCGTACCATGCAATCACTTTTACTTTATTATCCCCCATTACAATTGTGTTTTGAGCATCAATGACTGCTGAATTAGGGTTAGTATTAAAGTCCATCGAAACTAATGGTGCATCTTCTACATCAAGAATGCCATCTAAACCTGCATTACGGAATGCATCGTTAACTTGTTCTGCTGTTACGTTTTCTTTTAAATCAACCACTAAATCAACAAGTGAAACGTTTTTAGTTGGTACACGTAAAGCTAAACCATGAAGTTTACCTTCTAATTCTGGGAGTACTTCTTTTAAAGCTTTAGCAGCACCAGTTGACGTTGGTATAATACTTTCGTTACAAGAACGTGCGCGACGTAAATCTTTATGTGGATTATCTATATTGTTTTGATCATTTGTAATTGCATGAACTGTTGTCATAAGACCATTAACAATACCAAATTGATCATTTAAAACTTTAGCTACCGGTCCAATACAGTTTGTTGTACATGACGCATTACTAAAAATGTCATACGTTTCAACATCTAATTGATTATCATTTACCCCTTTGACTACCATTTGTACATGTCCACCTTTAGATGGTCCAGTTAATAATACTTTTTTAGCCCCTGCTTTGATATGTCCAATCGCTTTGTCACCATGATTAAATTTACCCGTAGCTTCAATAACGATATCAATATCTAACGCTTCCCAAGGTAAATTTTCAGGGTTACGGTCAGACACAAGTTTAATATCATGTCCATCGACACGGATACCATTCTCAATAGGTTCAACCTTCTTATCGAATCTACCATGAGTAGTATCATAATTAATTAGATGCGCAATTGTTTCAGGTGGATAGCTTGCGTTAATCGCTACAATATTTAAGTCTTCTTTATGTAAAGCGATTCTTAACACCATTCTACCAATTCTACCCATACCATTAATTGCTATATTTGTTGACATTTAAAGCACCCCTTGATTGTTTGTTTATATGTTATACTTTATAAAAATAGTGTAACATAATAACGAAAATTTGAAAGCGTTTTCTGATGATTTTAAAATTTTTTTAAGCTGATTATTTTAAACTAGCAAAAAGCTCTAATAAACGTATTAATGCAAAAATTAAAGTTTAAGCATGTTTCGTCTACTAGAGCTATAATTTATAAATTGAGTCACATAAAATTTATATTTCTCTATTGATAAACCCTTTTTCAGTTAATAGTTGTTCTAAATTTTGTTTAAGTTCTAACTTATCTCCTAGGTTATCTATAACATGATCTGCCATTCTACTTTTTTTATCAATTGAAATTTGGCTATACACACGCGCTTTAGCATCTTCAAGTGACAATTGATTACGTTCCATCAATCTCTCTATTTGGATGCTTTCAGATGTATAAACTAACCATACTTCATCCACCGTATCCTGTAATTCATTTTCAAAAAGGAGTGGAATATCCATAATGACATCATAACCTTGATTAAGATAGTTTTGTTTCTCTTTTTCCATTATTTCTCTAACTATTGGATGAACGATATCATTTAACTCGATGCGCTTTTCTGGATGATTAAACACAATTTCTCCTACGTATTGACGATCCATTTCACCTTCATCTGTGATAGCACGTTCACCAAAAACAGTACGCACTTGTTCTAAACCTTTCGTTCCTTTTGCAACAGCTTGTCTTGAAGCGATGTCAGCATCTACAACCTTAAAACCATATGCTGTCAATAATTCAGAAACCGTTGATTTACCTGTGGCAATACCACCTGTTAACCCTATTACTTTTGGCATAAATATTCACTCACCTTTATTTCTGACAATGTGGGCAGAAATGACTATTACGTGTAGCCACTACCTTTTGCTCAATATCATGCCCACAAACGTTACATGTCTTTTGTTTATATACATTTAAATGTAATTGCATTTCTCCTGTTTTACCATCTGCATGACGATAATCTGAAATGCTAGTACCACCGTTGTTTATACCCTCTTTTAACACTTCTTGAACATAGTAAAACAACATTTGACGTTCTTGGTCTGAAGTTTGATTAACTTTCCGATCTGGTAATACACCTGCTCTAAACAAAGCTTCACACGCATAAATATTGCCACATCCTGCGATCATCTTATGATCAAGTAGCATTTGTTTAATGGGTTTATTTTGATATTTTTTAAGTTTAATACGATTTAAAAAGTGATTTAATGCATCATCATTAAATGGTTCAGGTGCAATATCAAGAAAAGCAGGGTAATCTTGGAAAGACGCCAAATTTCTTAACTCCCCAAATCGTCTGATATCCGAATATACTAGTTGTTTACCATTATCTAAGTGAAATACAACATGCCAATGTTTTCGATAATTTGGTGTACTAATATCCGATAATTTATCAACGATAAAAAAGCCTCCTGCCATACCTAAATGACTTAATATAATACGTTGAGTTTGGTTTTTTTGAATTGTGAAAACAATATATTTACTTCTACGTTCCACAGATTGTATAGCATACCCTTCGCTATTCAATCTGAACCCATCCAAGTTGATACCTTTGATGATGGTCTCTTTTCCTTGTTGTTTTCCTTCTATAACTTTACTTGAAAATGTCACACTTTTAATTGTCGCATTTAAGATATAAGGTTCAATCCCTCTCTTTACATGTTCAACCTCTGGTAATTCTGGCATTTCTAATTCCTCTTTCTATTTTGCATCATACCATGTAGCTCCATAATTAGAGTCTACTTTTAGCGGTACATCTAATTGTAGTGCGTGTTCCATAATTTCTTCAACAAACAAACTGAAATCCTCTACTTCATTTGCTGGCACCTCGAAAATCAACTCATCGTGTACTTGTAATAACAATTGCGCATGGTATGACGTTTGTTTTATTTGTTTATCAAATTCAACCATTGCTAACTTAATAATATCTGCTGCACTACCTTGTATTGGCGTATTCATTGCTGTACGTTCAGCAAATCCTCTTAAATTAAAGTTTCGACTATTAATATCAGGAATATATCTACGACGATGCAATAATGTTTCCACAAATCCATCCGCTTTAGCATCTTTAACGATGTCAGACATATATTGTTTTACACCTGGAAAACTAGCTAAATAATCATCGATAAATGCTTTCGCTTTTTTTCGCGTAATATTCAAGCTTTGACTTAAACCATAATCACTAATACCGTAAACGATGCCAAAGTTAACAGCTTTCGCTTGTCTACGCATTAGCGCATCAACCTCTTCCGCTTCTACTCCAAATACTTTCATTGCAGTTGCAGTATGGACATCTCTTTCGTGAATAAATGCCTCTTTCATACTTTCATCCTGAGTGATATGCGCAAGCACACGTAATTCAATTTGAGAATAGTCTGCTGATAAAATCACACTGTCATTAGAAGTGGGTTTGAAGGCTCTTCTAATTTTGCGTCCTTCTTCAAGACGAACAGGTATATTTTGTAAGTTTGGATCTACACTTGATAAACGTCCCGTTTGTGCTAACGTTTGGTTGAAGCGGGTATGAATGCGATTATCATCACTAATTACTTTTTGTAACCCTTCAACATAGGTAGATTGTAATTTAGATAATTGACGATATTCTAGAATGTAATCAATGATAGGATGTTGACCTTGTAGTTGTTCTAACACATCAACCGCAGTAGAATAACCTGTTTTAGTTTTCTTAATGACTGGTAATTCCAATGTTTCAAATAGTACTACACCTAGTTGTTTAGGAGAATTAATATTAAATTCTTCTCCAGCTGCCTCATGTATATTACTGATTAATAAATCTAATTTCCCTTGAATTTCAGACTGCATTTCTTTCAAATCATTAGCATCAGTGTAAATGCCAGTTTCTTCCATTTCACTCAAGATGCGCGCTAATGGAAGTTCTAAGTTTAACAATAAATCTATTTGTTGATGAGATTTTAGTTCATCAACCATTTCAGGTTTACAAGCATGAATTGCCTCAGTAATGGATGCAATATGCTTATCTAAAACCGAATCTTCTGGAATGTGTCGTTTTTTTCCTTTTCCATAGATTGACACATCATCTTGAACATAGTTTTGTTTATAGTTACTAACAACCGAATTAACATCTTCAATTGTTCTTGATGGATCGATAATATAACTAGCTAACATAACATCAAACACAATATTTTTAATATCAATGTCTAATCTATGCGCAACAACGTATGTTTTTTTAGCATCATAAACTACTTTTTCTGTAGTTTCATTCTCTAGCCAATCAATCAGTTCTGGATAATCTTTAAGTTGATCAGCAGGAATAACAATGTGATCCACACCATTGTAGAAGCCAAATTTGAGAATAGCATCTTGTAAGTAATTGGTACCATCCACTTCAATATGGATGACCGCTTCTTTTAAATCATTAAAATTAATCTTGTTGAAATCATTATGTACTTCAAATACTTTGTTTTCTTGAGATTCTTCTGATGGATTACTATCGATATCAGCTAAGAGTTGTTTGAATTCTAACTTTTTAAACAGTTCAATTTTATCTTGATTATCATCTTGATTATCTAATTTAGTATCTTTAAGTGCTACTTCAATTGGACTGTCTTTATTTATTGTTGCTAAATCTTTACTCATGAATGCATCGTCACGACTATTCTCAAGTTTTTCTTTTAATTTTTTTCCTGAAACTGCATCTAAATTTTCATAGACACCTTCAACCGTATTAAATTGTTTCAATAACTTGATAGCTGTCTTCTCACCCACACCAGCAACACCTGGGATGTTATCAGAAGTATCACCCATGAGTCCCTTCATATCAATAATTTGACTAGGTACAAGCCCATCATATTTTTCATTAATAAATTCTGGAGTATAATGATCGACATCTGTAACACCTTTTTTAGTGTAATAGATGGTTACATGATCAGTAGCGAGTTGAGTTAAGTCTCTATCACCTGTAACAATGATTGTTTCAAATCCTTGCTCATTTGCTTCTTTGCTTAATGTACCAATGATATCATCAGCTTCGTAGTTCTCTAACTCATAATGTTTGATATGATACGTATCCAATAGTTGTCGAATATACGGGAATTGTTCACTTAATTCCGGTGGCGTGCTTTGTCTACCGCCTTTATATTCACTATATTTTGAATGTCTAAATGTAGTTTTGCCTGCATCAAACGCAACTAAAAAATGACTTGGTTGTTCTTCTCTTAAAATCTTTTCAAGTAACATCGCAAAACCATATATTGCATTCGTATGTATTCCTGCTTTGTTAGAAAGAAGTGGTAATGCATAAAATGCTCGAAAACTTAAACTATTACCATCAATTAAAACTAGTTTATTCAAAGCGTATACCTCCAGAGTGATTTTATTATATTTTAGCATATTCAGAGTTCGTTAACGAATGTATGGTTTCTTCAAAAGTCTTTGTTTGGTTAAAAATTTCTGCAAATAAAAAAGGCACTCTCGTTTCATTAATCAATTGAATAATTGAAAATGAACGAAAGGCCTTAATGGATGAAATATTATTTTTGTTCATCTATAAATGAAACTCTAAATAACGAACCTTCACCAATATTGCTCTCAACATTTATTGTACCATGATGTGCTTCGACAATATGTTTCGTTATAGACAACCCTAAGCCTGTGCCACCTGAATCTCTACTTCTCGCTTTATCTACACGATAAAATCTTTCGAAAATATGGTTTTGGTCACTCTTCTCAATTCCTATGCCAAAATCTTGAATTTCTAAGTTAACTTCAAGTCCTTTTCTATAAACTCTTACAATAACGTCACTATTTTCAAGTGAATAATTAATCGCATTTGAAAGTAAATTAGTAATGACTTGTGCCATTTTATTTTCATGTGCTTCTATGATGATATCTTTTTCAATTTCAGGCAAAATGCTAATATTTTTATATCTTGCTTGGTTTTGTAGATTATCAATAGTAGTATAAGCAAGTTCTGAGAGATTCACAAACGATGTTTCTATCTCAGTTTGTTGTTCGATATGAGATAAATCTAATAAGTCCGCAACAAGAGACTCAATACGATTAGATTCTTTTAAAATGATGTTTAAAAACATATCAAGCGATTCTTCATCGTTTTTTGCACCTTCAATTAATGTTTCAGCAAAACCTTTAATAGAAGTTATAGGCGTTTTAAGTTCATGAGAAACATTTGCCACAAATTCACGTCGTAAGTTTTCTAATTTTTTAAGATTGGTGATGTCATGCATAACAACAACCATACCTTGTAATTTCTTTTTAGATTTACTAAGTATTGGAACACAAGATAGATCAAAATATTTATGATGAACGTTATTTAATACGATTTCAATTTGATCATAGAGTGGCTTTTCAGTTTTAAAACTTTCTAAAATCAATTGTTGAATTTTAGTATCTAAATATGAGGTATACTTTTTATTTTCAACCTTACCATTTGGTCTAAACAAATCATAATAGGCGTGGTTTGCAACTACGATTTCGCCATGTTTGTCAATCATTAAAACGGAACTCGGAATATTTTCTAATGTAGTTTTTAAACGATTGGATTGCATTTTTTGCTTATTATTAAGCTTTTGTAAGCGTCTAGCCAAATCATTAGTTGTAACAAACAGTGCTTTGGTCTCCTTGACATTACTTTCAGGCACGCGAACATGATAATAGCCATCAGCGATTAACGAAGTCGCATAAGTAACCTCATTAATCGGTCTAATATATGTACGATGAATGCTTCTAACTGCTAAATATATTGCTAAAAGAACAATAATTCCAATTAAAGATAAATACTTCCACATACTCTTCTGTAATTCAAGAATTTCAGTATTCATCCCACTTATGTATACCGTTTTATCATTAATAACCGTTTTGAATGTATATCTTACCTGTCCATTTTCTCGATTATAAATAATATTAGACGGATTAGCTTCATTATCAATGTTATCATTAAATTTATGTTGATTCCCTGTTTGATAAATGACTTCTCCGTTTTTAGTAATCTTAACGATTAGATTTTGATTAGCTGAAATGTTCTTTATTTCCTTATTGTCATTTTGTTTGTTTAATTTGAGGAAATTTTCGGAAACATGTTTGAGCTCTGTGACTTGCGCTGTTGATAATATTTGATAAATTGTATGATGAATAATGATGCCTAAACCAATAAAACTGATAATGGTAATTGTACTTAATAATAATAATAACCGATGATGAAATTTAAGCATTAAGCCTTAGGTCTTTCTAATTTGTAACCAAGTCCACGAACAGTTTTGATTAATTTAGGTTGTTTTGGATTCTCTTCGAGCTTATCTCGCAAATGGCTAATGTGAACGTCTACAATTCGAGAATCGCCTGCGAATTCATAATTCCAAACTGAATTCAACATATGTTCACGGGTAATTACTCGCCCTTGTCTCTCTATGAGATATAATAGTAATTCAAACTCTTTAGGCGTAAGTTCTAATAACTCATCATCTTTATAAACTTCAAAGAACTCAGGTCTGATTCGAATGTTCTCAATCAATATATCCTCATCATCAACATCTTCTTTTTCAATTTCACTAGCAAATTTAGATCTTCTCAAGATAGCCTTCACTCTTGCAACTACTTCTCTCGGTGAAAAAGGTTTTGTCATATAGTCATCTGCACCTAATTCTAATCCTAATACGCGATCAAACTCATCATCTTTTGCAGTTAGCATTAAAATAGGGACTAAATTTTTATCAGAACGTATTGTTTTACATACTTCAATACCATCTTTTTTAGGTAACATTACATCCAAAACGACAAGTTCTGGTTGAATTTCATTTACCTTTTCCAAAGCTTCTTCGCCATCGTATGCTACTTCAACGATGTAACCAGCCGTTTCAAGATTATATTTTAATAAAGTTACAATTGATTGCTCATCGTCAACCACTAATACTTTTTGTGACATAATGTGCCTCCCTGAATAAATATAACATTTCAATTTCATTATAACGGAAGTTAAAACAAAAATAACATACAACATATTAAATTTACATAATCTTAACAATCAAATTATCATTTTCTAATTATTGAGTATTTGTATTACTATTATTTAAATATTGTTAAGGAAATATAAAATTATTTAACTGATTTTTTATAAAAAAAGGAATGGAACTGGATTTATTTGAAATACCAAGTTCCACTCCTTTGAGTGATAGCAACTTCGAGAAAGGGTTTAAATAAAGCCTTACTCAGATGTATTGCTAACTATTTAATTATTATGATTTAACTAAGATTATTTTGTATGAACAACTAAGTCTTGTTCACTGATTGACTTATTTTAAGTTTTTAATTAATTCATCAGCGAAATCTGAAGTAGATACTTCAGTAGCGCCATCCATTAAGCGTGCAAAATCATAAGTTACAACTTTAGATGCGATTGTCGCTTCAATTGCATCAGTAATCTTATCAGCAGCTTCTTGCCAGCCTAAATGTTCTAACATTAACACTGAACTTAACAATTCAGAAGATGGGTTAACTTTATTTAAACCAGCATATTTAGGTGCTGTACCATGTGTTGCTTCAAAAATAGCGTGACCAGATTCATAGTTAATGTTTGCACCAGGTGCGATACCAATACCACCTACTTGAGCGGCTAAAGCATCTGAAATATAGTCACCGTTAAGATTCATTGTAGCAACAACATCATGTTCGGCTGGACGAGTTAAAATTTGTTGTAAGAAAATGTCAGCAATAGAATCTTTAATAATGATTTTTCCATCTTGTTCAGCTTTTTCTTGCGCTTGATTAGCTGCATCTTTACCATCTTGTTCAACTATTTCGTCATATTGTTGCCATGTAAATACTTTATCAGCAAATTCATTATGTGCTACATCATAGCCCCATTGTTTGAATGCACCTTCAGTAAATTTCATGATATTACCTTTATGAACAAGCGTTACCGTTTTACGGTCATTATCGATTGCATATTGGATTGCTGCTCTAACTAATCGCTCAGTACCTTCTTTAGAAACCGGTTTGACACCGATACCTGAAGTTTCTGGGAATCGAATATTCGTAGCACCCATTTCATTTTGTAAGAAATCAATTATTTTTTTAACTTCATCAGTACCCTCTTTAAATTCAATACCAGCATAAATATCTTCAGTATTTTCACGGAAGATTACCATATCAACATCTTGTGGACGTTTAACAGGTGAAGGTACACCTTTGAACCAGCGTACTGGACGTAAGCAAGTAAATAAGTCTAACTCTTGACGTAAAGCAACATTTAATGAACGAATACCACCACCGATTGGCGTAGTTAATGGCCCTTTAATTGCAATTAAATATTCTTTTATTGTATCTAATGTTTCTTGAGGTAACCATTCACCAGTTTCGTCATAAGCTTTTTGACCAGCTAGAACTTCTTTCCATTCAATACGTTTCTCACCGTTATAAGCTTTTTCAACAGCTGCATCGATAACACGGCTTGCTGCTTTCCAAATATCTGGTCCAATACCATCACCAATTATGAAAGGAATAATTGGTTCATTAGGGACGTTTAATCCATCATTTAATCTTGTAATTTTTTCAGCTGACATAATTTTACCTCCAAATATTGTGAATCTATTTAACTTTATTTTTTATCTTTCTTCAATTGGTACATACTTACGATCTGTTTCACCGATGTAATTAGCTCTTGGACGCATAATTCTATTATCACGATATTGTTCTAGAATATGTGCAGTCCAACCTGATGTACGACTTACTGCGAATATAGGCGTAAATAAATCATGTGGGATATCCATACTATGATATACCGTAGCACTGAAGAAATCGACATTAGGAATAAGGCCTTTTTCTTCTTTCATACGTTTTTCAATAGCAATTGAAATATCATATAATTCGCTTCTACCAGTTTCAGAAGTAATTTTACGGCTCATCTCACGTAAATATTTGGCTCTAGGATCTCCGTCTTTATAAACTCTGTGACCGAATCCCATAATTTTTTCTTTGTTTTTGAATTTTTCATCTAAGTAAGCATCCACTTCATCGACTGATTTAACATCAGAAAGCATGCTCATAACTTGTTCATTCGCACCACCATGTAATGGTCCTTTTAATGAACCTACTGCAGCTGCAATGCCTGAATACATATCAGATAAAGAAGAAACGGCACAACGAGCTGTAAATGCAGAAGCATTAAGCTCATGGTCTGCATGCAATACTAAAGCTTTATTAAATGCTTCAACTTCAGTATCTGTAGGTAATTCCCCTCTTAACATATATAAGAAGTTCGCTGCATAGCCTAAATCAGGATTTGGTTTAACAGGTTCTTTTCCTTCACGAACACGTGCAAATGCTGTAACTAAAGAAGCAATTTTAGCTTGAATACGAATGGCTCTTTCTTTTCTATTTTCTTCTGTTTCATTTTCAGCATCAGGATCAAAGTGTGCAATATATGATACAGATGTACGTAATGCCGTCATAGGATGCACATTATCCGTCGCATATTCTTCAAAATGTTTATAAACTCTTGGATTTAAAGTCATATAATGATTTAATTTTTCTCTCAATGCATCTAATTCATCTTGTGTTGGTAGTCTATAGTTCCATAATAAGAACACGACTTCTTCAAATAATGCATTTTCTGCTAAATCATCAATATCATATCCCGCATATGTTAATTGACTATCAATAATTGAACTGATTTTTGTTTCAGCTGCAATTACCCCTTCTAAACCTTTTTGTAATTCTGCCATAAGTAATTCCCCTTTTCTTATACATAATGTAATGGCTTTCAAGTACCATTATAGCCAAACAAATAACTTTTGTGAACGATTATATATCGCTCAATAAATGGTAATTAACTTTAATTTAATAGACTTATTTTTACTCAAATACCCAATAAACGCCATTATATAAGCATTCAATCCAATTCAAATTATGTAATTAATGAGAAAATATTGAAAATTTCATTTTTATTATCAAGCTTGATTACAATTATTTAATCAAAATTTAAAGGAATTTTTAGAAAATATTAGAAAAATAATTGTCGAATTGAATATATAGGTGCATAATAATATTAATTAAATGTAAGGGAGTTGTCTTATGGCTGAAGAAAAATTACAAAGAGGATTGAGTAATCGTCATGTGCAATTGATTGCTATTGGCGGCGCTATTGGTACTGGGTTATTCTTGGGAGCAGGTCAAACCATAGCAATGACTGGTCCATCTATTCTATTAACTTATATTATTATAGGTTTCATGTTGTTCATGTTTATGAGAGGCTTAGGTGAGATTATTATTCAAAATACTCGCTTCAAATCTTTCGCCGACGTGACAAATGAATACATAGGACCATTTGCTGGTTTCGTTACTGGTTGGACATATTGGTTATGTTGGATTATAACAGGTATGGCAGAAGTTACAGCGGTTGCGAAGTACGTTAGTTTCTGGTTCCCTGCAATTCCTAACTGGATCAGTGCACTATTTTGTGTACTTATATTAATGCTATTTAATTTACTAAGTGCTAAATTATTTGGCGAATTAGAATTCTGGTTCGCTATTATCAAAATCATAACAATTATTGCTTTAATTGTTGTAGGTTTAGTGATGATTTTAATTGCTTATAAAACACAATTTGGACATGCTAGTTTCACAAATTTATATAAACATGGCATATTTACTAATGGTGCATCTGGTTTCTTTATGTCATTCCAAATGGCGTTATTCTCATTCGTAGGTATCGAAATGATTGGTGTTACTGCAGGTGAAACTAAAGACCCAGAAAAAACAATTCCAAAAGCGATTAATGCTGTACCTTTGAGAATTTTAGTATTCTATGTGGGTGCATTAGCAGTTATCATGTCTATTATTCCTTGGGATAAAGTTGATCCTAATGAGAGTCCATTTGTTAGATTATTCTCATTAATAGGTATTCCTTTCGCTGCTGGATTAATCAACTTTGTAGTACTTACTGCGGCAGCTTCATCTTGTAATAGTGGTATATTCTCAAATAGCCGTATGCTATTCGGATTATCTGAGCAAGACCAAGCACCACCAATCTTTAGAAGTACAAATAAAAATGGTGTTCCTCATTTTGCTATCATTGGTTCATCAGCATTATTATTAGTTACAGCGTTATTAAACTATATTTTCCCTGACGCTACATTAGTGTTTACGTATGTAACTACTATTTCGACTGTATTATTTATTATCGTATGGGCATTAATTATTATTGCTTATATTAATTATCACAGAAAAAATCCAGAGTTACATAAAACTGTATCTTATAAGCTTCCTGGTGGTAAATATATGGGTTATGCAATTTTAGTATTCTTCTTCTTAGTATTTTGTTTATTATTTGTAAATGAAACAACTAGAAATGCTATCTTCCTAACTCCTATATGGTTTGTACTATTAGGTTTAATGTACTTAAGATATAGACAAGTTGCAAAACATACTAAATAGTTGAAACATTGATTAAGACGTAAAAAGGCCAGTAGATGAATTGTTATCAATTCATCTACTGGCTTTTTATTGTTATCACTGCTGTTGAGATAGTGTCTATGTCGGCTCGAATATCAATCTATAGTTTCTTTAATATTAGCTTCGAATTCATCCAATAGCGCACGTGCTTCATCAACAGACTCTGTACTCATTAATTGATGACGTAATTGGCTAGCACCTTTGATACCTTTTACGTAAATCTTGAAAAATCTTCGTAAACTTTTGAATTGTTGGCTTTCATCATTACTATATTTTTCAAACAATGTTAAATGCAATCTAAATAGATCTAATAATTCTTTACTTGAGTGTTCACGAGGTTCTTTTTCAAAAGCAAAAGGATTATTAAAAATCCCTCTACCAATCATAACGCCATCTACCCCGTATTTGGTCGCAAGTTCTAGTCCAGTTTGTCTATCAGGAATGTCACCATTAATCGTTAGTAACGTATTTGGGGCAATCTCATCTCTTAACTCTTTAATCGCTTCAATTAATTCCCAATGAGCATCTACTTTACTCATTTCTTTACGCGTTCTGAGATGGATTGATAAGTTTGCAATGTCTTGTTCAAAGACATGCTTTAACCAATCTCTCCACTCATCGATATCGTAATATCCTAGACGTGTTTTTACACTTACTGGTAAGCCTCCTGCTTTCGTTGCTTGAATAATTGCTGCCGCAGTTTCTGGTCTTAGTATTAAACCAGACCCCTTTCCTTTCTTAGCCACATTAGCAACAGGACATCCCATATTTAAATCTATACCTTTAAATCCCATGTCCGCTAAACCAAAGCTCATCTCTCTAAATTGCTCTGGCTTATCTCCCCATATATGAGCTACCATTGGCTGTTCATCTTCACTAAAAGTTAACCTTCCACGTACACTATGGATACCTTCTGGATGACAAAAACTTTCAGTGTTAGTAAATTCAGTGAAAAAAACATCAGGTCTTGCTGCTTCACTTACAACGTGACGAAAAACAATATCAGTTACATCCTCCATTGGTGCCAAAATAAAAAAAGGACGTGGTAATTCACTCCAAAAATTTTCTTTCATAATTATTAAACCTTCTTATATTAGTATCTCAAATTTTATCCATGCTATATTACCATAAAAAATAAACATATTCAAAATGAAGTTTTCTAAGTTCCATAAACTTCTATGCAAAAACAGAACGGGAGTGGCACAGTGTTCACTGTCTCACTCCCGTATCGAAGACTAAAATGTTGAAAAACTTCTTTCACAAAAATATTCCAATTCTAGTCAACTACTGTGGTTTAGCAATGTAGCATAAATAATATATTTTATATTGTACACTTTAGCTAATCATAATGACTCTTTAAGCGTCTCATACACTACGCAATTGTGCTTTTATCATCAAAGATTAAAGAACATTTGCATAGCCTTCAAAGATTTTACCTTGAGCTGCATCGACGGTTACTAAGATACCATCTTTTAATTCTTTAGTCGCATTTTCAACACCAATAATCGTTGGAATACCTTTTTCAAGACCAATAATTGCACTTGGTGAAGTGATACCATTTTCTTCTGTGATTAAGCCAACCGCTTGTTCAATGTAAGGTACTAGTGTTTCATCTACAGAGTTTGTTACAATAATTGACTCACTTAAATCTACACCTTCTAAATCGTTTGCACTGTTTGCAACTACTGTTTTACCAACAACAGATCCACGACCTACACCTTGCCCTTTAGCAATTTCATCGCCAACTAAATGTAATTTCATCATGTTAGTTGTACCTTTTTCACCAGTAGGTACGCCAGCAGTGATAATGATTAAGTCACCATTTGTAACACGACCAGTTTCAACTGCAGTTGCAACTGCATTATTTAATAAGTCATCCGTAGTTTTACGTCCTTTTTTAATGACAGGATATGCACCCCAAACTAAAGCTAATTGACGCGCAGTATGTTCACTTGGTGTCACTGCAATAATATCTGAATGAGGACGATATTTTGAAATTGTTACAGCTGTAGAACCACTTTCAGTTGCCGCAACAATTGCTTTTACATTTAAGTTTAATGCAGTATGTGCAACTGATACACCAATAGCGTTAACTAATGAAGTTTCTACTAATTTAGTACGGTCTGATAATAATTTTTTGTAATCTTGAGCAGCTTCAGCAGAAACAGCAATATTTCTCATTGTTTTAACAGCTTCTTCAGGATATAAACCTGCAGCAGTTTCACCTGAAAGCATCACAGCGTCAGTACCATCATAGATCGCATTGGCAACGTCACTTGCTTCTGCTCTAGTTGCACGTGGATTACGTTGCATTGAATCTAACATTTGTGTTGCAGTAATAACTGGTTTACCTAATTTATTACATTTTCTAATTAAATCTTTTTGTACGATTGGTACTGATTCAGGTGGTATTTCAACACCCATATCACCACGAGCTACCATTAAACCGTCAGATACTTCTAATATTTCTTCGATATTATCAATACCTTCTTGGTTTTCAATTTTAGGGAAAATAGTAATGTTATGATTATTTTCTCTTTCTAAAATTTCACGAATGTCTAAAACATCACTAGGACGACGTACAAAACTTGCTGCGATATAATCAACATCTTCTTTGATACCAAATAAGATATCGTCAGCATCTTTATCAGTAATACCAGGTAAATTAACTTTTACGCCAGGTAAGTTAACACCTTTTTTATTTTTTAATTCACCAGTGTTTAAGATATCACATTTAACTTCGCCTTTAGTTTTATCGATGTCTTTAACTTGTAATTCAACTAAACCATCATCAAGTAAGATGTATGACCCTACTTGCACATCATTAATTAAGTCTTCATAAGTTACTGAGAATTTTTCGGGTGTACCTTCAACTTGTGACATACTTACGATTACTTCTTTGCCTTTTTCAAGCATAATTAAGCCATCTTTCATGTCATGAGTACGAATTTCAGGTCCTTTTGTATCTAATAAGATACCGATTGTTTTACCTAATCTATCTGCTACTTTACGAATCGTATCAATACGTGCTTTATGTTCTTCATGACTACCATGAGAGAAGTTCAAACGCGCTACGTTCATACCAGCTTTCATTAATTTTTCTAACATTTCTTCAGACTCTGATGCAGGTCCAATTGTACATACAATTTTAGTCTTTCTCATTTTAAAAAGCCTCCTAAATTAAATAGATAACTCTTTCGCTAATTCATAAATATCTGTATTAAATTTATGGTCGTTGCCATTGAAGATTTCATCAAATGGTGTTGCAGTCAATTTATTATTCATGATACCAACACCTTGTCCAGAACGATCTTGCATTAATAGATCAACAGCATAACCACCTAAACGTGATGCTAGTACTCTATCAGCACCAGATGGGCTACCGCCACGTTGAATGTGACCTAATACAGATACACGTGCATCAACATTAATATATTTCATCAATTGATCCGCACATTCTTGACCACTCATACTTCCTTCAGCTACCATCACGATTGAGTGTTTCTTACCACGCTTGATACCACTTTCTATTTTTTCAGCGATATCTTTAATGTCTGTATTCGCTTCTGGAACTAATATTGTTTCAGCACCTACTGATAATCCAGCCCAAAGTGCTAAATCACCGCAATCACGACCCATAACTTCAACAACAAATGTTCTTGCATGACTTGAAGCAGTATCTCTGATCTTATCGACACTATCAATAATCGTATTTAATGCTGTGTCAAATCCAATTGTGAAGTCTGTACCATTAATATCATTATCAATTGTACCTGGGATACCAATCGTCTTAATATCTTTAGTTTCTTCACTAATACGTTGGGCACCTCGGTAACTACCGTCTCCTCCAACTACTACGAGTCCTTCAATACCACGTTTGTGTAAATTCTCTATACCTTTTTGTCTTACACTTGCCTCTTTGAATTGAGGACATCTTGCAGAGTAAAGGAAAGTACCTCCACGTTGAATTGTATCCCCTACTGAACCCAATTCTAATTTATGAATATTATCATCTAGCAATCCTTGATAACCTTGATAAATTCCATAAACTTCAATGTTGTTATAAATCGCCTTACGTACAACTGCTCTTACAGCAGCATTCATGCCTGGTGAATCTCCACCACTAGTTAAAACCGCAATTTTCTTCATGACGACATTCCCTTTCCTAACTAGATTTCTCTTTAATAATAAATTACCACAATTTTTTTTAGTGTTCCATCAATATAGGTGTATAAAATTGATGTAAACGTTTTATAAAGAAAATTTCTAATGATACAGAAAAAAGGTGGGACAAAATTCTATACGAATTTTTTGTCCCACCCGCTTAAGAATGACAAGAACATTATAGGTTACATAAATGCTTTCATTGCTCAGTGAATTGATGCAAATGATGTTTAAATTTGAAAGTTATTTTAGTCATTAATTCCTTTATTAATTTTCAATAAAAGAACCAATATTTCTAAATTTCGTAAATCTGTTTTCAACGAGTTCATCACTACTTAATGATTGTAATTGTTCTAATTGATTAATGAAGGCCTTTTTAATTTCAACCGCTTGTTGCTCTACATTATTATGTGCACCACCTAATGGTTCATCAATAACGTTGTCTATCACTTTTAAATGATATAAATCTTTTGCAGTGATTTTCATCGTTTCGGCAGCCATTTTAGCTAATGAACTATCTTTCCATAATAGTGCTGCGGCCCCTTCTGGAGAAATAACAGAATAAGTACTATTTTCAAGCATCATAATTCTATTTGCAATACCAATGCCGAGTGCGCCACCACTACCACCTTCACCGATGACAATTGCTATAACAGGTACTTTTAATGAAGCCATCTCTACTAAATTTCTAGCAATAGATTCACTTTGACCTCGCTCTTCAGCAGCTTTACCTGGATAGGCACCTTTAGTATCTATAAATGTGAAGATAGGTCTATTAAATTTCTCAGCTTGTTTCATTAATCTTAAGGCTTTACGATATCCCTCAGGATGAGCCATCCCAAAGTTACGGTAAATATTATCCTTAGTATCTTTACCTCGTTGTTGGCCTATTACTGTGACAGGTGTTCCATTCAAATAGCCAATCCCACCTATCATCGCAGGGTCGTCTCTAAAATTACGGTCACCATGTAATTCAATAAACGAATCAAAGATATACGGGATATAATCTAACGTTGTAGGTCTTTCTTGAAGACGCGCAATTTGTACTCTATCCCATGGCTTGAGATTGGTATATATTTTTTTAGTTTCTCTTTCAAGTGATGCCTCAAGTAAATCAATTTCATCCTGTAAATCGACATCATTTTTTTCTTGAGATTGTTTAAGTGATTCAATTTTATTTTTTATTTCAAAAAGTGGTTTTTCAAAATCAAGCATCTTTTTTCACCTCTTGGTGCATTTTTAATAACTGGGCAAGTGTATCTTTCATTTCTTTACGATGAACAACTTTATCTAATTGTCCATGTTCAAGTAGAAACTCTGCAGTTTGGAAATCATCTGGAAGTTTCTCATTGATAGTTTGTTCAATGACACGTCGACCAGCAAATCCTATTAATGCTTTAGGCTCACTTAAATTGATGTCACCAACAGATGCAAAGCTTGCAGAAACACCACCAGTTGTTGGATGCGTTAAATATGAAATGTAAAGTAATCCCGCATCTGAATGTCGTTTTAAGGAAACACTCGTTTTACCCATTTGCATTAACGAAATAATCCCCTCTTGCATTCTTGCACCACCACTTGCAGAAAATAAAATAAACGGTAGTCTATGTTCTGTAGCGTAATCTATAATTCGACATATTTTTTCACCAACAACGGACCCCATACTTCCCATTCTAAATCTAGCATCCATAACTGCAACACCAAATTCAATACCCTCTAATTTGGCAGTACCAGTCACAACAGCCTCACTTAAATCTGTTTTTTGTTGATCTTTTTCAATTTTCTCTTGGTAACCAGGGAAGTCTAATGGATTTGCTGATGTCATACCTTTATCGAATTCAACGAAACTATTCTCATCAGTAATTGCTTCAATTCTCTTGTAAGCAGGCAATGCAATATGATGATCACAGTTAAAGCATACATTCAGATTTTCATTTAATTCTTTTGTATACATTATTTTTTTACATTTAGGACATTTTGTCATAATGCCTGCTGGTACTTCATTTTGTTTTGAGTCTTGGACTGTTAAATATTTTCGCTTTTTACTACTGCGATTAAAAAAGTCTTTAAACATTCGTAAACCTCCACCTAACCATACAACATTAATTGTTTACATTCTGAAATAATAATATCGAACATAAAAGATGAGCGAGACATTATGGATACGTTATATCATAATGTCTTAATTATACATGTCTATGTTTCTATATAAAAATCGTTGCCCTTCTAGGTTATTTCAAATCTGTTAATTGCATTGTTTTATCATAAACCGCTTGTGGATCAACCTCTATTCTTGCTACACCAGTTTCCATTGCCGCTTTAGCAACTTCTCGTGCAACTGAAGGTGCCACTCTTTTATCGAAAGGCCCAGGAATACAATAATCTGGGTTGAGTTCATCAGCTTTTATTAAATTCGCAACTGCTTCAACTGCTGCTTTTTTCATATCTTCATTGATATGTGTTGATTCAGTATCTAAGGCGCCTCTAAAAATACCCGGGAATGCTAATACATTATTAATCTGATTTGGGAAATCTGAGCGCCCTGTACCTACAACTTTAGCACCCGCTTCTTTTGCATCATTTGGTTTAATTTCTGGATCAGGGTTAGCCATTGCAAATATAATTGCGTCATCAGCCATTGATTTAACCATGTCTTTAGATAGTAAGTTGGCAACTGAAACACCTATAAAT
The DNA here is from genome assembly GCF_017892405.1 of Staphylococcus sp. GDY8P85P. Lineage (NCBI taxonomy): Bacteria > Bacillati > Bacillota > Bacilli > Caryophanales > Staphylococcaceae > Staphylococcus > Staphylococcus sp. GDY8P85P. The sequence goes on from NZ_JAESLA010000071.1 coordinate 85,113, forward strand.
ACATCAGCATCTTTAATTACATCTTTTAATGATCCTTCAATCTTATCTTTGTTAGTGAATTTAGCAACATAATCTTTAGTATCATTCATACCATACGAACGTCCTTCAAAAATGGCACCTCTTGAATCGCACATGATCATGTTTCTAACACCATAAGAATCTAACAATTTAACTATTGCAATGCCTGCTGCACCTGCACCATTTAACACAACTTTGATATCGGATAAGTCTTTATCTACAATTCTTAACGCATTGATTAAACCTGCCATCGTCACAATTGCTGTACCATGTTGATCATCATGAAATACTGGAATGTTTGTTTCTTTTTTAAGACGCTCCTCTATTTCGAAACATCTAGGTGCTGAAATATCTTCTAAATTGATACCGCCGTAGTTTGGTGAAATTAATTTTACAGTTCTAATAATTTCTTCAGGGTCTTTCGTATCTAAAGCAATAGGTACACCGTTAATTCCGGCAAAACTTTTAAATAGAACAGCTTTACCTTCCATAACTGGAATACTCGCTGATGCGCCTATATTACCTAAACCTAGTACCGCGGTACCATCAGTAACGACCGCTACGGTATTTCTTTTAATTGTGTAGTCGTATACCGTTCTTGGATCTTCATGGATTTCTTTACATGGCTCTGCTACACCTGGTGAGTAGGCTAAACTTAACTCTTCTTTATTAGTAACTTTAATATTAGGTGTTATTTCCAACTTACCTTGATTTTCTTTGTGCATTTGTAATGCATCATCTCTTAAAGACATTAAATCAACCCCTATTTATTTACTAATATACCGACAATTTAATCAGTATAATGAATTTATATACGCTTTATTTAAAATTTTTTAACATAAAATAAACTGATGACTTTATTTTATAAATCATCAGTTTACTATATCATAATTTTTTTAGACATAAAAGTTATAAAATTCTAATATCACTCGGTTTAAACGCTTTAATAAAGTTTGTAATCGTATCTGGTGTTTTAGTCAAACTTCCTAAATAATCAAGTTTACCAGTCTGTTCGTTATATATATTAACATGAATCATTTGGCCATTATGTTCTGCATTAAGTTGCTGTTTTATAGCTTCTATGTGTTGAATGTTTCTCAAAACTATCTGTGTGGCTTCATTAATTTTAGTTGATTCAAAATGCTCAACTGAATCCATTTGATTTATAATGAGTTGCAATTGTTGGTTTCTCTTCTCAAATTTCCCCCACACAATATACATTTTCTTCTCGTTTAATTGTGTTTCATAACGTTTGAACTTATCCGGAAACAGAACTGCATCCATAACATGACGGCCATCATTAAGAACTAAAAACGCCATATTTTGACCATTTTTTGTTCTTATCTGTTTAATTTGATCCACTTGAATTAAGATCGGTTTGTGATTTAGGACATTACCTAGTGTATAGATTCCTAAATATTGCTTTTGCTTGAATTGCTTTTCAACTGGATGATTGGAGATATAAAAACCTAGATATTCCATTTCATAATTACTAATCATTTGATCACTAAATTCTTCTTTGTCAGTGTAAGATTGCTTTGGTGTTAACATGTCTAACAATAAATTATTTTGTTCTACATCTGATACTTCATCTAACACTTGATCAATGGCACCTACTAATGTTGCACGTGTTTTTCCAAATGAATCAAAAGCACCTACTAGTATTAATGATTCAAGTAATCTTTTAGTTTTAATGCGATTCGGTATGCGTCTAGCAAAGTCAAAGAAATCTTTATATTTACCATTTTCATATCTTTCATCTACAATTGATTTCACGCTTTGATAACCAACACCTTTAATGGCACCTAAAGATAGATAAATATTGGATTGAGTAGCCTTATAATACCAATGACTTTCATTAATATTAGGTGGTAAAATTTTTAATTGTTGATTTTTAGCTTCGTCAATGATAGCAGCGGTTTTGGCTTCATTTCCAACCACATTACTTAAGATATTTGCATAAAAATAATTAGGATAATGTACTTTTAAATATGCCATAATATAAGCAATTTTAGAATAGCTTACTGCATGCGCTCTAGGGAACCCATAGTCAGCAAATTTAAGTATTAAGTCAAAGATTTGTTTACTTATTGTTTTATCATAATTATTTTTCATCGCACCTTCGATAAAGTGTTGTCTTTCACTTTCTAAGACAGCTCTATTTTTTTTGCTCATTGCACGGCGTAATATATCTGCCTGACCATAACTAAAGCTCGCAAACTTACTTGCTATTTGCATAATTTGTTCTTGATAGATGATAACGCCATACGTATTTTTAAGTATAGGAGCTAAATCAGGATGTAAATAGTTAATTTCACTTTCGTTATGTCTTCGTGAAATATATGTTGGAATTTCTTCCATAGGTCCTGGTCGATAAAGCGAGGTAACTGCAACGATATCTTCAAAATGCTCAGGTTGTAATCTTTTCAAAACCTTTCTTACGCCATCTGATTCAAGTTGGAAAATACCAGTTGTATCGCCTCTAGACAACAGTTTAAACACAGTGTCATCATCAAATGGTATAGATTCAATCTCAATAGAGATGTTTAAATCTTTTTTCACTTGAGTCACAATTTGATGAATAATGGATAAATTTCTCAATCCTAAAAAGTCAATTTTAAGTAAACCAATGCGCTCTGCTTCTGTCATCGTCCATTGCGTTAGTAAACCCGTGTCTCCTAATGTCAACGGTGCATAGTCATATAATGGTTGATCATTAATAATAATACCTGCTGCATGCGTAGAAGTATGTCTAGGTAATCCTTCTAATTTTTTACTCAATTCAAACCATTTCTCATGTCTATGATTTCTATGTACAAACTGTTTAAATCGCTCATCTTCATACGCCTTGTCTAATGTTATTCCAAGTTGATGAGGGATTAATTTAGAAATCTCATTTAATGTCGTATCATCAAAGCCAATAATACGGCCCACATCTCTTGCAACTGCTCTAGCTAATAGATGCCCAAAAGTTACGATACCTGAGACACGATGGTGTCCATATTTGTCTTGTACATATTGGATGACCTTGTCTCTTCTTGTATCTTCAAAATCGATATCAATATCTGGCATTGTCACACGTTCTGGGTTTAGAAATCGCTCAAATAGTAGGTTGAATTTAATAGGATCGATGGTTGTGATACCTAGCAAATAGCTTACTAGAGATCCTGCTGAAGAACCACGTCCAGGTCCAACCATTACATCATGTGTTTTAGCATAATGAATTAAATCACTTACAATCAAGAAGTAGTCTTCAAAGCCCATTTCCGTAATAACCTGATATTCATGATTCAACCTTTGGATATAACGTTCATCTTGATGTAATCCAAACTTCTGTAAACGCGATTGTAATTGAGACCATAAATACTGTTTAGAGGAATTACCTGATGGCGCATCAAATTTAGGTAGTAAATTTTGATGATATTCTATATTGGCATTACACATATTGGCCAATTCGAGTGTATTATCCCACACTTCTGTCGATACATTTAATGACGCTATCTCATTTTGATTCGGAAAATGTTCTCCCATGCTTTCAGTTTCATGAACTAAATCCAATTTAGTGTTGTTTTTAATTGCCTCAAGCGCAGGTATGGTTTCTACATCTTCTTCATTCAAATAACGCGCATTTTCAAGCCAAACTATTTTTAATTGGTTATAAAAAGTTATATCACTTGAATGATTAATATATACATAGTCGTGATCACTGAAATGATCAATAATGGCATAATGTGATTGATCTGCTTGTTTAAAAATAATTGCCAAATTGCTTGCATAACGTTTTAACCAATCAATAGAGATGACATCTTTTTGTTTCATCTTTATTGCAGAAGAGAGTTGGTACAGTGACTTTAGGCCATCATTATTCATCGCCAAAATCACAGTTTCTATTGTATATAAACCATCCGTTACGTGTGCGGTCATTCCAAAAATTGGTTTAATATTGGCTTTTATACAAGCATCATAAAATTTAGGGAAGCCATATAAAACATTAGTGTCAGTAATTGCTAACGAATCATAGTGATTATGTTGTGCTTTTTTGACTACATCATTAATTCTCAAACTAGAATTCAATAAATCGTAGGTTGTATGAAGATTTAAGTGTGCAACCATTGATGACTTCCTTTCTAAATTTTATAATTTTTGGCGTAATGCTTGCGCTAAGTCTTCAAATTCGTCCCAACTGTATACAGATACACCTGACGCATTAGGGTGTCCTCCACCACCAAATTGATTAGCGATATCATTAATAGTAATCCCTTTTGAGCGAATGCGGCATCTAATTTGATCCCCTTCGTCTACACCAAACATCCATATTTTCAAACCGCTAATATCTGCTACAGTATTTACAAATTGAGATGCTTCGTTGGGTTGGATATTAAATTGTTTTAATACATCATTTGTAATTCGAATTTGACAATATTCATGGGACTCTGAAAGCTCAAAATGCTGCAAAATATATCCTTGAAACGGCATTAATTTAGGATCTTTTTCTGACATCTTATTTAGCTCAGCATTATGATTAAATGGAAATGCTAATAATTGACTTGCGACTTCCATCGTATGCGTCGATGTATTACTGAATAAGAAACGTCCAGTATCACCCACTATACCTAGGTATAATACACGTGCGACATGTTCATCGATAATGCTAAGATCATTAAAATGAGTAATAAAATCAAATATAATTTCACTTGTTGATGATGCTTCAGTATTAACATAATTGATTTCCCCATATTGATCGATTGCCGGATGATGATCGATTTTAATTAATGCTTGTCCGTTGCCGTATCTTTGGTCATCAATACGAGGCGCATTAGCTGTATCACAGACAATGACTAGTGCATCGTTGTATACATTATCTTCGACTGTATCTAACTCTCCTATAAATGATAAAGATGGTTCTCCTTCACCAGTTGCGTATATGTTTTTTTCAGGAAACTTACGTTCAAGATATAACTTCAATCCGAGTTGAGAACCGTAAGCATCTGGATCGGGTCTTACGTGTCTATGAATAATAATTGTATTCGCTTCTTTTATTTTGTTCATAATCTCATTAAAAATTTCTACCATTGTAAAATCTCCTTTTAAAAATATTTCTTTTAAAATTAATTATTTTGCATATCTTCGAACATCTGACAAATAATCATTGCATTCGCTACTTTATCATTACCGCTTAACATCGTGACTTCTAATTTAGCAAAATTACGTCCAACATCAAGCATATCGTATTCTACGCTTATAGATGCTTCGATAGGCACTGTTTTAATATAAATAATGTTCAAACTTTCAATCATTACATCGACTTTTTTATATTTACGTAATTGGTGTTTAATTGTCTCTTCAATAATTGCAACGAAGACGGCTTTACTGAGTGTACCGTACTGATTAGTCAATAATGGAGATACTTCCACTGAAATAGCATTTTGGGCAATTGTGATATGTTTTGCTATCTGATCATTAATGGTCTCACCTATTTGAGGTTGTCTGCCTATTAGTTGCATTGCTTTCAAAACATCATCTCTCGTAATGACACCTATCGCTTTTTTATTTTGTGTTACTGGCAATATTTCAATACCTTCCCAAATCATAATATGTGCACAACTCGCTACTGTTGTGTTTAATTCCACATTGATGGGACGTTTAGTCATCACCTTAGCAATCGTATCATCGGCATTCATTTGAATAACTTCTTTACTCGTAACGATACCAACTAATCTCCAATCCTTATCTACAACAGGAAATCTTGAATGTCCAGTTACTTTTGCACGTGATTTGTAATCTTTTATTCCCATCTCATCAAAAACAACTGTCATATCATTAATCGGCTTTACGATATCTTCTACGATTAGAATTTCTTTTCGAATCATTTGGTTATACATCGCTCTATTAATAATATTTGCTACTAGAAATGTATCATAATTTGAAGATAGGATTGGTAAATCATGTTTATTGGCATAATCAATAATCTTTTGAGTGGTTTTAAAACCACCTGTAATCAGTACGCCACTCCCTCTTTTTAAAGCTTCTAATTGAACATCTGGTCTATTCCCAACAATTAAAAGTGTATGATGACTTAAATACTTAACGACATCTTTAAGTTCCATAGCGCCAATCGCAAATTTAGAAACACTTTTCGATAATCCATTTTTACCACCAATGACATCGCCATCAATTATTTTTAATATTTCTTTGAACGTCAAATTTTCAATTTCTTCTCGGTTCTTTTTATCAATACGTACTGTACCAACTCTATCTATGGTAGTTACTAATCCGAGTTGACCCGCATCTTTAATAGCTCTATATGCTGTCCCCTCAGATACTTTCATTACTTTGGCAACTTTCCTGACAGAAATTTTTTGGCCAACATTTAATGATTCTATGTATGCTATGATTTGTTCATGTTTAGTCATTGAAATACCTCTTTATAATGTACAGTGTTTTATCTATTATAACTTTTTAAGCCAAAAAAATCGATTTACAAAATGTAAATTCATCCGTCTTAAATAAGCATAATGAGTTTGTTTTTTTATTAAATATTAAATCAAGTTATGTAAATTAAATATTTAATTATTTTAATTATATACATTGGTAAAATTAAAATATTTTATATATAATTGAATGTGAGGAGGGATGACCTATGTATAAAAATATTTTATTAGGTGTAGATACTCAATTAAAAAATGAAAAAGCGTTAAAAGAAGTATCAAAATTGGCAGGTCCAGATACTGTAGTAACTATTTTAAATGCGATTGGTGAGCAAGATGCCCAAGCATCAATTAAAGCTGGTACACATATTAATGAATTGACTGAGAAACGTAGTCGATTATTAGAAAAAACACGTACTACTTTAGAAGATTACGGCATTGATTACGATCAAATCATTGTACGTGGAAACCCTAAAGATGAATTAGTAAAACACGCAAATAGCGGTAAATACGAAATTGTTGTATTGAGTAACCGTAAAGCTGAATCACAGAAAAAATTCGTACTAGGAAGCGTAAGTCACAAAGTAGCCAAACGTGCTACCATCCCTGTATTAATTGTAAAATAGTTAGTAAACTGTTTGAAATAAAAATTAAATTACTAGGGAGCGGGACAGAAATAAAAAATTCGTTGTCCTCCCCACCTGGTTTTGTTTGTAGAATTTCTTAGTGACGTTCTTTTCGCCGGGGTCTGGCTGTTAAGCAGCGCTAGGTTTGAAAAGCTTGATATACGTATATTTTCAAATCAGTTACCAACTACCAAAATGATAATGAGTCCGGGACATAATGTT